>CAZSFR010000054.1:0-1003 GCA_964606295.1 uncultured Candidatus Saccharibacteria bacterium | reverse complement strand
CCACGTTGGCTTGCTTCAGAGATTTTATACCTTCAGCCAGCAATTTGTCGGCTTTTGACGTATTTGCAGCATCGTATATTTTGAATACACTAGCTGCCACATCAGCCTTTGGAGCAATGTCGTAGATGATAACTTGAAGAAATTTGAAGCCGATTTTTGTAGCATCCAGTGCATCGCGTACAGTAGTACAAAATTCTTCAGCGATTTCCTTTGCCATATTCTTCATATTTCCAGTATTGCCTGTGGATCCTTCAATGATTGCGTTAAATTTATCATTGGTAAGCAAAAAAGGATACTTTGTAATGTTCTCAATTGCCTTTTCAGTTGCAGTTGCTGTCATTACCTCATCCCATTGCTCTATTTCCACCATTGCAATGTATGGATTGACCCCAATCGCTTTTACTCCGAAGGTTACCGTAACCGGGTTCCCAGTTGCATCCTCGACATCAATTACTTGAAGCCCATAAATAACTTCTGTGTGATAGAAGTATTTTGAAAGGTGTGGAGTAATCGGCACAAGCTTGTTAGCTTCAATTTTATACAGATTTAGTTTCTTGTACTTAGGTCGCTGACGAAAAGGAAAAGCATTTCGGTAAATATAGAGACCTGCATTTGAAAACGCCCAAAGCCTAATTCCTTCCATATGTTTTTTTCTGTAGTCATAACCCGTTTGTGTTTCTTTGATTTCCCACTTATCACGTTCGTGGGTCACAATCATGTTTTCATCCTCTTCGATTGCAAAGGCATAACCAATAGCAAAGAAAACAAATTTCCTATGCTTGTTCGCCAGAACTATTTGGGTTACGCGATTTTCTTTAGGTTTGAAACCCAAGATTTCGCCCCACTTATTAGGGTCGCATAAGTTGTCAATGAATATAACAACTCCTATTCTTACAAAGAACCAAAGGGCGTATCCTAGACCGCCCACAATGATGATAATCAAAATTTTTTCCATAATTTGTTTTTTTATTGTTAAAAAATTTGTTTATATATCTTCAAGCCC
>CAZSFR010000053.1:0-1011 GCA_964606295.1 uncultured Candidatus Saccharibacteria bacterium | reverse complement strand
CTGCGGATGTCACACTCAAGGACATTCCCCTGCAGCGATTTGGTCTGCCTGAAGAATGCGCGAGCTGTGTGGCCTTCTTGGCTTCTGCTGATGGAGCGTTCATGACGGGCGAGGTCCTCTTGCCCACAGGAGGGGTTCATGCAAGATTGTGATGGAGCCGTACCGCAATCGCAGCCTTTGTGATCGTTTGTGGACACATGTCTCTTAATGGGCCGCGCGAAGGTGCTGTGATCTCTGTCTGTGGGAGCGCTCGGTTGATCATGATTATCGACAACACCATGAGTTCATATCACGTGTACTGCGTTTGACAAGGTGGTAACGACCAGTGAACGAAACGGCGTGAATAATCGAAACATCGAAAGCCACTCCGCTGTTCATGCACTCTGTTTCATGTGAGCCAATACGTCGAATTCAGCAGATCCCAGACGTAGAGCTGTACTACTACTACTACTAATACTGATACTATTTGAAGCACACACACACACACATGCAACCTGCACGATCGTAGAATCGTAGACGCTAGATCACGCTAAAAGTGTGTGAACTGCGCAAGGAACTGCGCAAATGCTCGCATGTTGGCGCGCCGATCGCACATACCACTGAACGCATGCGAACGCGCGTACAACACGATGCATGACGTGTGGAAGATCTACCGCGATGGGTCACGCTAGCTGAGCTTGCCTTGTGCGAATGCGAACCCTGCGATGAATTCGAAGACCAACACGATGTGCATGGTGTCGGCTGTTGAAGTGTGTGGTGTTTACGTCCGTTATGTGCTGATCATCAGAAGATTCAGAAACACCATTTTTTGTCCATCACTACTTTTTGGTGATGTCCACGCTGCATCACGCAATCCACCGGATGGAACCGTTCGAGAAAATTGCTGGAGCGTTACGTTTCGGTAATTTCCAGATCAAATACAATATTCCCGCCACGCTCAGGATCAGAGTTGAACAAAATTTCAGCGGATTTCACGTGAAATGAGAAAACTTTTGGAGACGTCACTGAAAT
>CAZSFR010000052.1:0-1026 GCA_964606295.1 uncultured Candidatus Saccharibacteria bacterium | reverse complement strand
TTGGCTGACGTGGCCGCATCACCTGTGACCGTGGAGCCTGTTGCTGCTGCTGCTGATGCTGTTGTTGATGATTTGCCCTCGACTTTGATCGATCGCGCTCGGCGGGAGGACACGCTGGGCGATGCAGTATCAACATCCATGGGACCAGCACCACTGCCATTGCCATTGGCTACTCTAGCGGCTGCATTTGCATTTGCAGCAGGATGCGGCGTCGCGGCAGCAGATGCAGCGGCCGCCAAAGAGGTGCCCGCCAATTGCGATTGGAAGTAATGCTGTCGATACGCCACTACTCGGCGGAGCTCTTCTACAACTTTGTCCATCTCCTGCACGGTACGCGTGCAGTATACCAGCTTGCCCACATTGGGGTACACGTATTGGTACGCCAGAATGAAACACAACAGCGTGACCGTCTTGCCAGTGCCGGTGGGCATCTCCAGCAAGCAATGCCCGCGATCATTATCCAAGGTTTGTTTCAGAAAAAGCATGTACTCATACTGCTCTGGATATATGTAGTCATACGGAAAGAGCACTTCCAGCTCTTGAACCTTGACGATCATCGCAGAACGATCGATCGAGAGCGTACATGCGATCACAAATCTGAGCGCATCCGACGTGAGCTCGGAGCAGCGTGGCTTGTCTGTTGTCTGCTGCTCGAAGGGGGACTGTCGTCGGAATATCTAAGCTGAATTGGTTGACGTGGCATATACTGTACATATAACCCTGCTGCTAATTGCAGATTGTACTACGATCTTGCAATCCAGTTGTCTCGCGACTTGTCATTCATGGGCAACAACTCTTCAGTAAGTCAAGCCGGAGTTGCTACAGTGAGTTATGACGATGTTGCATCCCTAGGTTACTTCAAGCTTGAAACCGCTGCGCTATGTGATTCATTATGTAGTTATGCTTTTTAATGGTGGCTGTGAAGGACCGTAGTGGCTGATTGTGCGTGTGTGTTGTGTGGGCTTGTGATGTCATGGCGGCGTCGACGACTGCAGCAGAGCAACCCCTCAAGCACTGTGGCTGCCC
>CAZSFR010000051.1:0-1056 GCA_964606295.1 uncultured Candidatus Saccharibacteria bacterium | reverse complement strand
TTTTCTTCCTCTGTAAGCTCAAATAGCGTATAATATAATTATGAAAGTCATGGTAGTCATGAACACACCTCTTTTGATATGCGTTTTCATACTCATAGCCTTTTTTGCTATTAGTTCACACACTGCATTTGCTCTGACGTCAGTTGATATCAGTGTAAAATCAGTTCCCGAAATCCCAGGGCCCAACGAGACAGCAACTATAAGCATCTCGAGTTATGCGACCGATTTGGAACGAGCAAATATTACATGGTACGTAGACAACCAAACTGTTGCGAGCGGGACAGGTAAAAAGTCAATTCCTGTAATAACAAAAGGAATCGGAGAAAGAACGACCATTAGAGCTGTCATCGGGACGGCGAGTGGAGTATCTATCACCAAGGACATCATTATACAACCGGGGGACATAGACCTAGTCTGGGAAGTTGATGATGCATCGACACCACCGTTTTACAAAGGAAAGAAACTACCAGCTCGTGAATCCCTCATCAGGGTTTCTGCTATTCCCAACATGGCAGTTGCGGGAAAGTGGCTACAAACTGAAGATTTGATTTTTGACTGGAGTTTAAACAGCGAACGTAATGCTGCTGCCTCAGGATTTAACAAAAGCTCATATCTCTATCGCAACAACTATCTCAAAAAGATAGACGAAATCTCAGTCAAAGCTTCCGGCATAACTCAAAACGTCCGTACGCAGAAGCTTGTTTCCGTTCCAATGAGAAGTCCATTTATACTTTTCTATGAAGATAGCCCGTCAGAGGGAATGAAGTATGAGCGGGCGCTTGTAGGGGGCATCAACCTCGAAAGTGGAAGTGAGATAAATATTGTCTCAACACCATACTTTTTCTCAGCATCTCATAGCTTGAGTCCAGAATTAACATACGATTGGAAAATAAATGATGCTCCTATTGCAACTCCCAACAAGAAAAATCGACTGACATTACGAGCGCCAGATGTACGAGGCAGTTCAACCATAGATCTTTCATTGGGTGTTTTCCAAAAGCTTTTCCAAGATTACGAGACCAAACTTATCATTTCATACTAAAATGAAAAAAATAT
>CAZSFR010000050.1:0-1187 GCA_964606295.1 uncultured Candidatus Saccharibacteria bacterium | reverse complement strand
TCAATCTTCAAATTGAAATTCACAAGGTTAGGGTTGATGGTATTCAATATGAGGAATGAACCTACAAGAAGGACGAGGCCGAGAAGAGCGTTTGTGATACGGGACTTCCCTTCTTCTTTGCCAGAGAACGCATCTGTCGACATATATTCGATGCCACCAATCACTATCATGACGACAGCCAAAACTCCTGCGATACCAATAATCACTTTGAGCATCAATTTGATATAGTCTCCGAGCTCAAATGATGCATCAGTCTTTAGTTTGAGCCCTCCCTCGCCGTCAGGAAGAGGGGCGAGCAGACAATATTCCCCTGGTCCCTCTGTGCAATCGGGATTGGTGTAGTCATTTAGCACCCCACCTCCAGCTGTTCCGTCAGGGAGAGTAATAGTCCCGTCTGTGCCTGTTCCCGTCCCTGCTACAAGAGTTTTGAACTCACCATAGTCGTATATTTGCGTCACCAAAGGATTTGTGTCGAGAACATCATAAGAATATATCTCGCCTGCCGAAAGATCGCTGACTGTTGCTGATTTGGTTCCTGAGTCACCGAGCGTCAAGTTCCCTGTCCATATGACGAGCTCTTCTTCTTTGGAACCATCAAGGCTCAAATCCTTGTTAAATTTAATTTTGAAACCTTTTGAGTATGTTCCTGTTGCTGTTGGATATGTGTAGTCGAGAAGAACCTTGACGCTTGTGGTTGTTTCATCAGAAGCGAAACTTGCAATCTCAACACCTGTTCCCGTCCCTGCTACAAGAGTTTTGAACTCACCATAGTCGTATATTTGCGTCACCAAAGGATTTGTGTCGAGAACATCATAAGAATATATCTCGCCTGCCGAAAGATCGCTGACTGTTGCTGATTTGGTTCCTGAGTCACCGAGCGTCAAGTTCCCTGTCCATATGACGAGCTCTTCTTCTTTGGAACCATCAAGGCTCAAATCCTTGTTAAATTTAATTTTGAAACCTTTTGAGTATGTTCCTGTTGCTGTTGGATATGTGTAGTCGAGAAGAACCTTGACGCTTGTGGTTGTTTCATCAGAAGCGAAACTTGCAATCTCAACACCTGTTTCACCTGCACCGAAAGTATGAGGCGGTGTCAGCGAGAAGATAACAATCAAAGCTATTGCAAAGCTGTATATTTTTTTCATTTTAGTATGAAATGATAAGTTTGGTCTCGTAATCTTGGAAAA
>CAZSFR010000049.1:0-1336 GCA_964606295.1 uncultured Candidatus Saccharibacteria bacterium | reverse complement strand
GGACAATAACGGCCACGGCAGGCTTGCGAACTTGTTCCGATTGCGTTGCCGGAAAGAAAGCAAATCTTGCTACGCAGGCTAGTTCTTGCCTGAACTGCAGTGCTGGAACATTCAGTACGGTGCGTAGCACTACATGCACAGAGTGCCAATCAGGTAACTTGCTGTTGAGCTGTTGACGCCTCTGTGACCCGACCACATCGCTCTGCGCCTTATTACTAGGACGATTTTCGAACACATCGAACACCGCGGACGGATGTTCATTATGTGAATTGGGAACGCGGTCCGAGTTTGCGACGATGTCACAAAACTGCGAGGATTGCCTTGCCGGTACCGCCAGCGGCTCTCCGGCCGGACACGTTTGCACCGGCTGTGCATCTGGTATGTTGTTGCATGAGATTTGCTTCTCACTGGCAAATGGGCAACTGATTGCAAGTTCGTGGGAATAGGCACTTTTAGCGCGGCTCGCGCGAGTGCATGCTCGCCGTGCCTAGCCGGGACCATATCCGAGAAGGAGGCGAATTCAACCAAATGCGATCCTTGTGGTGCCGGTAATATGCCCCGCACTTGTTAACTGGTGGCTCGTCATCCCATCTGACCCTGTCTCTTCGGTTATTTATCCAGGCAACTACACGGATGAGAATCAGCAGTCGCTGTGCAAGGTCTGCCTTGCGGGCACGAAATCCGAGTTTGAGCAGCAATCCACAAAGTGCCTCAACTGTTCGGCTGGATCTCGAAGCTCTGCTGGCAGCAGTACTTGCACACTGTGTGGCAGCGGTATGTGCTGCAATCGATTCGTTTGCAGTCCTTCCTTAGCCTCAACAATAACGAACGTCTCACCGCTTGCAGGAACATTCTCCCCCACTCCGGGCTCGGCCACGTGCACGACATGCTCGGCGGGTACTCAATCTCGCCTCGAATCCGGCTCAGACGGATGCGATAATTGCACTACAGGTCAGTCAGAGTGCCTGTCTTCCTACTGCGTAAGATATGAACACTTTGTGTGGTCGATTATACACGTCGTACCAGGTCGCTACTCCAATTCCACTACTGGTTTTGGAAGCTGCGTTTCTTGTCCGGACGGGTCGGCCCCGAATGCGCTCTCGGGCGCCACAGGCTGTGTGACATGCAGCGCTGGCAAAAGCGCCTTGTCTGGCAACGCCACCTGCTCCTCTTGTAGCTCCGGTTCGTTCATCAAATGTCACAGATTTTCTTTTTGGTTCCTGACAGTGTGTGCGTTGTAGGACGCTATACAAACGCCAGCACTGGCTTTGCCGTGTGTCGAAGCTGCATTGCTGGCACTGTGTCAACGCAAACAACCGAATCCACCGCATGTGAC
>CAZSFR010000048.1:0-1351 GCA_964606295.1 uncultured Candidatus Saccharibacteria bacterium | reverse complement strand
ATGGGGAGAGTATTAACAACTAATTAAGTGTTCTGCTTGAGGGCTCCGTGTAGGATTCTTTTTAAGGCTTGATTTTAATACAATCTTATTATATACTTAATAGGCAAACAGAAAGGATTTAGTCGCCTTCCTGGGAGTTTAATCATCACTTTATAATAATATGGACGAAGCAAAATGTGCTACTTGTGGCAAAGTAATGAGTGAATGTACCTGCGCTAAATAAAAGTTTTTAGTTTAAACAAAACAGCCCTCGTGGGCTGTTTTGTTTTGTGTGTATTGCCAGCTTTATATCTTCTAACGCGCACTGCCTAACATGGTTTCATTTACTAGGAATGGTTTCCGGGCTTTACCATCTCAATCCGCGGGATTTCTTTACCATGAGCGAGTTTTGTTCCTTCGTACGAAACACTGCTTTCTGTTTCTTGGAAACCAAATTTTTTATAAAAGCCGATCGCGTGGGAATTATAGGCAACCACTTTCAGTTGTATATCCCTTTCAGTACCCAACCAATCTAGTGCCTTCTGCAAGAGTTTCTTGCCCATCCCCTTGCCTTCTAGTTCCTTTACCACATATATCGCCTCTATTTCCCTCTTGTCATCTGTCTTGGTTACTTTGCAAAATCCCATTACTGTATCTTCACTATTTTTCAAAACCCATGTATGGACGCCGTCTGCGTGAAGAGCTATCTCTTTTCTCCTTTTCTCTAACCCTTCTTCGTTGTACCAATCAATACTCGAAATATCATCAACGGTTATATTTTGCTCTTCGTTTGGATATACGCGCATCCATGAATCCTTGACAATAGTCCTCAGGGCTTCTACATCCTGTGGCTCCGCATCTTCTATTCGAAAGTCCAGATGCTCCATGTTTTCGAATGCCTTTTTGTTCATGTAAAAAAAGTATAGCAAATAAACTGCGCATGGTGTACCTAGAACCCACGAAGCATTGCGTCAAATAAAAAAACCAGCCAATGCTGGTTGATAAAAGGGTGTGGTTACCACGCTGTGGCGTAGCAATCACGTATTTTTTAGTAGTGATTGTGTGGAGAAAATCAGCAAGAACGGTCCTTGCTAGATGTCTACCAAATAAATGCGACTTCTTAAGATTTTTTGAAGCGCATATTTCAGAGTTTGAAAGAAAAATAAGAACAAGGTACATGAAGTGCCTTAACTTCAAAATACCTGAAGAATGTTTCAAACAAGAATGGGCAAAGTGTGCATTAAAAAAAGCACTGGTCGGAGGTATGATGAATAAAGTATTAGTAAATAATAGGTGTTCTGCTTGAGGGTTCCTTCTATGGAGATTTACCTTTGAAGCAGAACACTTGTAGAATAGAAATATGAGAACATAT
>CAZSFR010000047.1:0-1584 GCA_964606295.1 uncultured Candidatus Saccharibacteria bacterium | reverse complement strand
TTATAGTTTTATACCCTCCTGGCATCATTCCACCAAATATGTGCAGCTCGTTACATCATATCCATTAAACTCAGTTTCGTCATATGGCACCTTGATTTTCTTGAGTTCTAGTCCCGAAAGATACTGGAAAAGAAGCGGTCGGTTTGTAGAGCTTCCACCACTGTTGCCATCTATAACTATAGCTAGCTTTCTCTTACGTGCTTTTGCAATGCCTTTCAAGTACTCTATGTATTTTTTGTAAAAATCTGAAATCTTTAATCCATTTATCACACCTTCGAGCGGGTTGAGCCCACGGATAATTAAAACAGGTCCACCATTGGTCGAGTCTGCCTCTATCAACATACAAGATCCTGCGATACGTTCATCTGTGGTACCTGGATTTTGAATCATACTAACAGAAGCAAAGTTAGGGTATGTTGCAGGAATAGTGTCTTTATACTTGTCTGCCCAACACGCATCAGCCATGTGTCCTGAAAATTCCATCAAAATACCTCGAGTTGGAATAAACTGCATAGTAGTAGTACCCGTCGTATCTTGATTTTGCATTCTCGAAAGTTCCTCGGAAAGTGCACGAGTATTGATAGTTCTTTCAAACTCCTTGCCAGCTTCTTTGTCAGTAAAATAATCAGCAAAGGTTTCTTCGTTGGTAATATGATCAATAAAATTCAAAATCCACGATACGTCATCGACATTCGGTCTTTTGTTTTTTTCTAGATTATTCAAATCATATTCCAGCATAGTTTTGTTTTTTGAGTAGGTATAGGCAAATACAGCTTGTCTAAGAAGATTTTCGGTACCTTTTATATTTGAGAGAAGCTTATAATTATTTTGAAAATCTTTGACCGAGCGCACGTCGACAACTTCCAAGGCCTGAATTCTTTTTTCCAAAAAACCTCGTCCTTTTTCGGGCACATTTAGTATTCTTCCTTTTAACGAAGCAACTTCTACATCTAAAATACTTTTCAAATCAGTAGCAATGCCAGAAAGAGTGTTCCGATCGCTTGCAAGATATCTATCTTTTGCTTTCTTTATATCGGAAACGAGAAGGGTGAAACGATTTATAAATGACTCTGAATATTTAAATTCTTTGTCTACTTCTTTTGAAACTTTGTCAATGCTTATGATACCACTTGAAACATATTCTTTTGGAAGTAACTCTATGTCAAATTTACCACTTTTATCAACCCCTATATACCTTTGGACTATGAAATCAAAATCGTGGCCTTCGCCTTTCCACTGCGACTTTTCAAAACGAATGTAATTTCTAAAAAACTTATTCGCAAATTTGTTATTCAATAACATTTCTGGATCAAAGTCCTGTCCTATTATGTCTTTCTTGAATTTTCCAAACCACTGTTCTAGCTGATTAATCCCGGTATCACCAGTATTTTTTACGCCCACAGCGCGAACACTATCAGGAATATTGTCTAGATTCTCTGCGTCCATTATGGAAATAACCATTTCATATGCTTCTGTATCTGTCGCAAGACCAAAAATATCTACTGCTTTCTTTATTTTTTTATCTAAAGTAATTCCAGTATTTTGTTGTGCAAAAATTTGTACTAGTATGTTTCCATTATGTTG
>CAZSFR010000046.1:0-1763 GCA_964606295.1 uncultured Candidatus Saccharibacteria bacterium | reverse complement strand
CCTTTGTTTTCAAGGGTTTTTGCTGTTTCACGAATAACATCTGGTATTTTTGTGTCTAGATTCATTTTTATATTCTATTATAAACTTTGATTTTTAGCCATTTTTGTCGTATGATTCTGGAATCGCACTTGTGGTGAAATGGATATCACAACGGTCTTCGGAACCGTTATTGTGGGTTCGAATCCTGCTGGGCGCACAAGAAACAAAAATGCCAACTGTTTGGCATTTTTGTCTACTTAGGCGAGCCGGAGCTATGATTTTGTTTAAGCATAGCGAAAGGCAAAATCCGTGAGACTGGGTCGCGAGATTTTTTTGTCAGTAAAAATACTTGTGACCACAAACTCACTTCTAATTGAAAAGTATCCGCGACGGTAGTCGAGAATCCTGCTGGCTACAAGACTTACGAATTGGAAAATAGTGCTTTGCGCACGAATAACTCAAAATGTCCTTTAGACGCTTAGAAAACCCTTATTTTCTAACAAATCTGTGGATAACCATGTTCATATTGTGCATAAACGACATCGAAATCCCGAACAAAATGACGCATAAATCCGCAAAAAAACCATATTTACCAACATTTAATGATTAAAATAGGCAAAAGTGACGTTTACGGATAGTAGAAGTGTTTCACGTGAAACATGTTACACATGAAACATGTCAAAATTTCTAAAATAGGTTTATAATTCATTCATGAATATTGAAGTACTACGAGAAGAATATGTAGGGGATTCAGGAGTGAGATACATATTCGAATACCAAGATTGCGACGATTTTTCTGTTTTGCAAAAGAAGATGTGTAGGCAGGTCAGGGCTGTATGCTTTCTTGAGGATAAAATTGTTATCGGTCTGAACGGCAGGAAAGGGACTTGGGGCATTATTGGTGGTACTATTGAGGAAAATGAGACATTCGAGGAAACTCTCATACGAGAGATTGTAGAGGAATCAAATATGAAGATATTGGGCTATCTGCCTATTGGGTACCAAAAGGTGACTGATTCTAGAGATGGATCCGAATTCTATCAGTTGCGTTATGTTACACGTGTAACACCTATTGGACCTTTTATTTCAGATCCAGCTGGCACTATTGTAGAAATTGCCATAATTGACCCATCTGAATACAAAAGGTACTTTGATTGGAAGAAGATTGGCGATCGAATAATTGAGAGGGCATTAGAATTAAAGGAAGCTACTATATTAAACGCCCACCTGCCAAAGTCTGCGACCTTAGACAATGTCGGGCAGGTGTAACCAAAATGAAGGTTTTCACCTCCAAAACACAGAAAGTGGGGAAGTTGGGCGAGGATATCGTCGCAATGTTTCTCGTGAAACAAGGGTTTGAGATTGTCGAGCGAAACTATACGAAGAAGTGGGGAGAGATTGACGTCATAGCCAGAGATGTTTCCCGTGAAACACCCAAAATACATTTTATAGAGGTCAAATCTATAGCATGCAACCTCATCGAAACACCTGAGCCGTGGAAAGAGACTAAATTGTATAGACCAGAGGAAAACTTGCATCCAAAGAAGCTACAGAGGCTCAAAACGACATTGCAGATTTATCTGGTGTCGTTTAATAAACGACATGAAGTAATTTCTAAGCGACACGAGATAGGTGGCGACGAGGGTATTGCGTGGCAGTTTGATCTCTATGTTGTGTACGTTGATGCTGTGAGTAAGAAGGGAAAAATCAAACCAATTTACAACATAATATTATAGATTTGACAAGTTTCGCTGAATTTGGTTTAATAGAAGTCAATTAATTTT
>CAZSFR010000045.1:0-1792 GCA_964606295.1 uncultured Candidatus Saccharibacteria bacterium | reverse complement strand
GGCTCTACGTTACGTCCCCCAGGAAGACCTAAAAAAGGCTCCTGACCCCTTTTTTCCAGAAAACAGCCACCTACAGCTATCATGAGGAAATAGGAGACACCCACCTCCACCCATTAATTTTTTAGGGATAAAATGGTAAAATAAGAATATGAAAAAACTGCCTCCAAGTGTCCAACATCTCAAAACATATGGACCAATTCAGAACTCTGAATTTGTCTAAGCTTAAAAGTTATATGACGCTATCTAAGATTTGTGATATGTTCTCGAGTTTGGTGGTTCAGAACTAATCTTTAGCAACAAAGTCCTTCTTGCCATCTGAATAGCCCTCTATGACTTCAATTTCTTCAGGATTATTAAAATACTCAATTGTATTTGAAACAGATGCTTTTTCAAACAACTCATTTGAATAAACTGGACTAACTCCTTCAGCACAAGAAAGTGTTATATGAGGATATTTACTTTTAGATTTTGGATTTTCAACAAGAAGTGCATCTCCTTTTTCATCATATGCACGACCTATAATTTTAATCACTGTTTCCTTTCCAATTTCTATCTCATATAAATTAATTGGCTTAAGTGAAATTGTTGAATGATGACCAAAAACTTTTTTATGCTTTGGAGGGAATCTTTTCAGTAAATCAGGGATATCTTTAACAAAGAATGCAGAATACCTTATTTCTTTCATATAAAAATTACATCAAAAGTCCTAACTTCTGCCTAGATAATAAAAATTACCATTATATTATATGGTTCAAAATTAATTACTCCGAGCTTGGGGGGTGTTCGAAACACTATCTTAAGAATTTACGCATGAGGTAGTTCTGCCGAGCAAGAATGAGAGGTGCAAAAAATTCAAGAATTAAACCTAGAGGTCTGATGGTTTTACCCTCAAGTAAGGTTGTGTCAATAATTCTTAATCTGTTTGAACTATCAATCATAATATTACTTAGATAGGGATATATCATGCCTATATTTCCAACAAGGTCAATCGGTGGATTTCCATCACTAATCATTTGTTTCAAACTATTGGATATTTCTATAAACTGTAATTTTACAGTTGGATAATTCATATGTTTTTTAGCCAGCATTTCACCCTTTATGAAAGGTTGAATTTCAATATGTTTATATCCATCCGAAGAACCAACGTTTTCAGTTTCTACAACAAAATCTTTAAAATATTCTTTGCAAACCTCATAATCATGAACTAATTTAGTGTGTAATTTTCGTCCAGTAAAAAATGATAGGGAGGATATTTTGATAACCTTGTAATTATCATACATATACACTTTACGGTCACCACCATCTGCAACTTTTTTACCAATCTTTGATTTTTCGTATAGAGTAGAATTCATAAGTAAATTATACCAAAGGTTCGAACTTCTATATACCTCCAAAAGTAACCATTGCATTATAAGTCTAAAAAAGGGTTCCCCCGGTAGGATTCGGTCACCTCGCATACTCGCTTATGTTCGCTGCGCTCACAGTCGCTCGTTGCTCCTCGACCCCAGTTCGAGTCCTACCGTTGGGTACGCAAACATATCAAAAAACGACGCTATTCGCATCGTTTTTTGATTGTTTGCTCGACATGGTGGCTGAGATAGGAACCTTTTGGAAGCTCGATCCCTTGGCCGCATACCTGCCGAATTTGAAGGATGGATTGTATCCGGTGGGGAGGTCGACGAGGGACGAGTTGGCGAATTATAGATAAGGATTTAAGGTTTAGATTCTAAAATGCTTGTATTTCATATTCCTCTAGTATATCCAAGTGGTGCACTAGCTAGTTGAATGTGCC
>CAZSFR010000044.1:0-2321 GCA_964606295.1 uncultured Candidatus Saccharibacteria bacterium | reverse complement strand
TACTGAATTTTTATATGTTTATACCATATCTGTTTTTTTTGTAAACCTTAGTTTTTCCTGAACTTCCAAAAGATTCTTCTCCTCGAAGCATGCCGAGGAGTTCATTTACTTCTATACATGCAAACATGTCTAGCCTGGTTTGCAAAAAATCTAGCACATTGATATATTAAGAGTATGTTCAAGAAAGAAAATACAACTCTATTTTGTTGCCAGACTTCACTCTCGAAGGCTGGTGTTTGCATTGCTTAACTCTCCCATCACAGGATAAGGAAAACAATACCCAGCCCACGAGGCTGGATTTTTTGTTCTTTATTTTCTAACTCTATAAAAAATGAATACTATGATTAATGTTTCAACTGAAAATCCCTACAATGTTGGTACGGATGCGAGACAAGTCTTTATCATCTGTTGTGAGGACAACTTTTTGACGAGAAATCGTTATCATCGCCGAAGGAACGGAAAACAAAATTACCGTTCTTGAAGAACGCTACTTCTGCTGGCAGTGTATGGACTTTCACCCATTCGCTAATTAGAACAAATCCTCGAGCATTGCTCGAGGGTTATTTTTTTCCGGTTGAACCAAACGCTCCTTCCCCGCGAGCTGTATCGGAAAGTTCGCTTACTTCGGTGAGCACGCCTATAGCGACAGGATAGATGATAAGCTGCGCCACTTTATCACCGACCTCAACAGTATAGTCGGCTCCTGAGAGATTTACCAAATGCGTGTTGTATTCACCGCGGTAGCCAGCGTCGAACACGCCTCCCATGGTATGAAGTCCATCTTTGGAGATACTCGATTTATCTTTTACTATAGCGGCATAACCTTCGGAAAACTCAAGTGCAAATCCATGCCAGAATCTATGGTGTCCCATAGGCGGTATCGTCACGGTCTCCATCGCAAACATATCCATACCGACATCGCCCGGGTGAGCATATTTGGGAAGCATCGCATCGTCTTTGAGTTTTTTAATTTTTATTTTCATAAATCAAAATGTTTCTTAATCATTTCAGCGACTTTTTTTGGAGAAAGTTTTGTGTTGTCGCTTTCAAGATTATATCTGACAGGAGCTGGAGTATAGAAATCATGTTTCTTTAGAGCTTTTTTCATAAGCTTCGGATCTTTGAGTTTCTTTGTTTTCATTCTTGGCTTGCTCGAAACACGTTTTATTAATTCCGTCTGTTGAGCAGTAAGATGGACGAAGTATGCCCTCCCTCCTCCTTTTTCGATAATAGACTGAATTCTTTTCACAAAACCAATATCCGTACTACCTGTGATAGAAACAAATGTCGCGGAGAAGGCATGTGTCGTGACCACATCTATTTTTGCTTCCGCTATTTCTTGAAATATATCAAATCGAAGTTTGCTGATAAGCCGGTCTGACGAAACGGTACCACGCGGAAATAATTCAGTAACCAAATCAACTGTGTGGTGGTTATGGAAAAATTTAAAACCAGTTTGTTCGTGAAGTTCTTTGGCAACAGTAAATTTCCCGACGGCATATGCACCATACATAATGACAACAACAAACTTTGGTTTACTTTTTGATGATTTTTTTGACTTCTGCATATACTTTTTCATGG
This sequence comes from uncultured Candidatus Saccharibacteria bacterium, assembly GCA_964606295.1. Lineage (GTDB taxonomy): Bacteria > Patescibacteriota > Minisyncoccia > Phycocordibacterales > UBA9973 > JAGOPB01. Next base: position 740 of record CAZSFR010000044.1, on the reverse strand, counting down.
ATATCTTCACGAGTCATAATATTTTTACCCTTCGAGCACTCTATCTTCTTGAAATTCTTGAGGCGTGTCGAGAGCCACATCGCGCTCTTGCGTGAATTCTCGAGGAACGTGCGATTTGCTTCATGCACATCTTTCTTTTTGCCGAGATACTTGCGCTTCATATCTTTGTTTCTCTGTTCGATAAGTTTTAGAATAACTGGAATAGGCAAACCGAGATACAAGGTCAAGTCAGGTCGAGGGATCTTGAAAACTTTGTATTCCATTTCATCAAGCCATTTGAGATACGCATCGCGCTTTTTTGCACTCGCGATTTTACCTCCTTGGTGTATCTGATTTGCACTAACATAGCGGTTTGCGATGACAACGTTTCCTTTTGTGAGCCAATTCTCAATTTTTTCTTTTGATTCAAAACGATCAGCTGCGTACGCAATCGACGCAATCTTGGGATGGATATTGACCCAGTTGTAGTATTGCTCCTTGAGACAATGACCGATGAATGCGCCGAAGAAATTTTTGTAGTATTCAGGGAAATCAACGAGCTTCACTGTATATCCCTCTTTTTTGAGGCGCTTTGCCAAGAGCGCAACCTGCGTCGCTTTACCAGAACCGTCTGTGCCGTCGATAACTATGAGCTTGCCTTTTTTCATACGAGATAACTTTACTATGAATCTACAATAAAACAAAAATAATATATTTGACAAATGTGTCGATGTGTATCAGTATAGGAAAAAACGATTAAA
>CAZSFR010000043.1:0-2772 GCA_964606295.1 uncultured Candidatus Saccharibacteria bacterium | reverse complement strand
CCCTCTTGGATTCGAACCAAGGACCCCAGAGGTATAAGCTCTGTGCTCTAACCAACTGAGCTAAGGGTGGAAGCTAAGAACAGACTGATATTACTTTATTTTTCGCCTCAAATCAATATGCTTTTCTATCTTCACGTCTGCGTGCTATTATTTTAATTATGAAGAATTTCAAAGCAACCAAACTAGGAGAAGTGCTCGCATTCGCCACACTCGGTAATGCGACCATCGAGAGAAGCGAAGTTGTCTTCCGCAAAGCGATCGGGAATGAACTTACAGCGCACGTCATTGAGATGAATAACATGCATATCAAAAGCATCCGCCATCTGGCAGAAACGGAGGGTATCACCGAAATAGTGGAAAATAAATTTATCTCGACATCAAAGAAACTCACGCAAATGCGCGATTTGTATCTTGGTGACAAGTACAACGATGCAGATGAACTCTTTGCATGGTTTTCATTTTTTGAAGGTGCATCATATGGACACTGGATGGTGATCAAAGGAATCGCCGAGAAAGAAAATGACGGGATGTTGCTCGAACTCGCAGAAGATGGCGAGAGTTTCCATTTCGGACTCCTTGCGCATATAGCAGAGGAACTCGAGCAGGTTGGAGGGGATAAATAGGGAAATTCTAAAGTGCTTTTTCTTTTGCGCTATTTCTCCTTATTTTAAAGAAGCCAACACTCGATTGTTTTGAGACTTGCGAGCGCGACGGCGTGAACACGAGGAAAAAGGTAGCAACGTTTTATCCGTACTCCAAACAAGCGAGTGCAAAAAAATGGTTATTGATTTTAGAATAGAAAATTTTAGCTCGTTACTTCAAGCCCACTCCCAACTTCTAGCTTCTTCGGTTCAATACCAAATCGCTTGATGATCATTTCATATTCAGGTTGCTCGAGTGTTTCCACTTCGATAAGTTTGCTTGCTATCGCATCAAGAGCTTTTCTGTGTGTCGTGAGCACCTCTTTTGCGCGAGCGAGCGCCTCATCCATTATTTTCTTCACTTCTGAGCCAATCTTTGTTTCTGAGCCTTTGGACAATTCATCATCCTCGATACCACTTCCAAACATGGCGCGTCCTCCGTCGCCTTCGAGCGCCATTGGACCGATAACATCACTCATCCCCCATCGTGTCACCATGGCTCGCGCGAGACCTGTCGCGACTTGCAAATCATTTGATGGACCAGTCGTGATGTCTCCGAATATCATTTGCTCTGCTGCGTATCCTCCCATCGCCATCGCGATATCATCGAGAAATTCTTTCTTAGATTGAAGTTTTCGCTCTTCGAGAGGAAGTTTGAGCGTATATCCCCCAGCTCGTCCGCGAGCAACAATAGATACTTTGTGGACAGGGTCGGCGTTCGGAAGCACGGACGCAACGAGCGCATGTCCAGCTTCGTGGTATGCGGTGATATTCTTTTCTTTTTTTGTAAACAAATGACTCTTGCGCTCTGGCCCCATCATAACTTTCTCGATCGAACGTATGAGATCGAACTGCGATACTTTCTTCCTGTTTTCGCGCGCAGCCAAAATCGCTGATTCGTTCACCAATGAATACAGATCTGCACCAGAGAATCCCGGGGTTCGCTCTGCAATCAATTTGAGATTCACATCTTCTGCAAGCTGTTTCTTGGATGCGTGGATTGCGAGTATTTCTTCGCGGTCTGCACGATCTGGCAAATCGAGGATGACGCGTCGGTCAAATCTTCCCGGTCGAAGGAGTGCAGGATCGAGCACGTCAGAGCGGTTCGTTGCAGCAATCACAATCACCTTTTCATTTGGTTCAAACCCGTCCATTTCCACAAGTATCTGGTTCAATGTCTGCTCGCGTTCGTCATTGCCTCCGCCGACGCCTGTCCCACGGACACGTCCGACGGCATCGATCTCATCGATGAATACGATAGCTGGCGCTGTGCGTTTCGCAAGCTGGAAAAGGTCGCGCACACGCGACGCACCGACACCGACAAACATTTCCACGAATTCACTACCTGAGAGATGGAAGAACGGTACCCCTGCTTCCCCTGCGACAGCTCGTGCGAGCAGTGTCTTTCCCGTTCCAGGTGAACCTGTTAGCAGTACTCCTTTAGGAATACGCGCGCCTATCTCGATAAACTTTTTCGGGTTTTTGAGGAAGTCCACTATTTCTTCTAGTTCGATCTTCGCTTCCTTACACCCTGCTACGTCTTTGAATGTGACTTTGTTTGCCTTGTCGTTGGGATCTGTCATGCGCGCTTTGGATTGTCCAAATGTAAATGCCTGCATACCCGCACCTTTGACTTGTCTCGAGAGGAACCAAATGAAAACGACTATCAAGATGACAGGGAGGAGAAATGGAAGGATGTTGAGAATCCAATACCCAAAACCAGACTGGTCTTTGACCTGTACGACAGTTCCTGCAAGTGCGACGTCAGTGACACCATAATTTGCGAAACTTTCGGTGAGAGACGCCTCTGCTTCCTTTTTGGACTTCTTCTCGGTGCCATCTTTGTAAATGACAGTAAGTTTGTCCCCTTCTACGGTCACTGATGTGACGAGGCTCGCGTTGACGTCATTTGCGACCTGAGATAGGGCTATTTCTTCTGTTGTCTTGGTATTACCTGCTAGGACGAGATATAGCGCGACGAGAAGCAAAAGAGTAAAGACGGCCGTGCCGAATTGCCCACCAAATGACTGCGGTTCCTTCTTCGATCCCTTCTTGCTCAGCTTATTATTTAGCTTCATATCCATATATAACGAATATAGCAAAAAAACGTGATAATGAGAAATAAAAAAAA
>CAZSFR010000042.1:0-2821 GCA_964606295.1 uncultured Candidatus Saccharibacteria bacterium | reverse complement strand
TCTCGTAGCCGTCTTTCTGTTCAAATAGGGTAAACTTTGGCTCTTTTACTCGCGAGGAAAAATATCCATAGGCCACCCACACCAAGACGAGTATTAGGGTGGTGATTAAAAGTGTTGTCATGTTTTTATTTTAACATATTACCCATACCATTTTCCTTATATCAGTCTTTTGCAAAACACTAGTATAGAGATATGTCTGAAGAGTTTAAGGAATGGATGTTTTTAATTAATGCATGGACGAAAATGGTACCTGTGCCCATTTTTCCTATTAAAAAATACTATTTACAGCAACAAGAAAAATAGCAGCACCTAGAATCAACACTGCGGGTATGTATTTTATTATAGGGTCTTTTATTTTTACATGTACACCAACAGCTCCAAGCATTAGTAATACTAATACAGCCGCCGCAGGTAAAACCAAAACATTTATAAAAATACCAACAACTAGCATTGTTGCTATCGTTATTTTCATAAAGCCAACGATATACATAAACCATTTAGGTAAACCGTACAGTTGAAATTCCTCTATCATATTTTTAGCATTACCACCTCTGTATTTTGTTGATTTTTTAAATCGAACTAGCCAAACATTTACTAGGCCCAGAGCAACTATTACTTGTAAAAAAATCGCAAACTTGATTATTAAAATTTCTTGCATATAGTTATTGTATCAAATTAATAGAGAAAGGGTACCTGACCCATTTTTTAAAAAATGGTGGCTGACCCTATTTATCCAGTCATCATTTCCCCCTGGTCTTTTTAGACTGATTTAAATCAAATTTTTTATATTTTCAATAAATGATTGTATATTCCTAAATATTTCTTTACCTTCTTTGTCTCGGTATTTTTCCTCATTGTGATCCATAAATTTTTCCATTGCTTGATATATAAATTGAGCTTCTTCTTTGTTTTCGGTGTCGAAATCACCTACATCTATGTTTTTAATAAATTTTTCTAATAGATTATCTACTTTTTTAGACCAATTTATCATCTGATTTAATTTATTGGGATTTTCCATATGTGTTTATTACAAATAAAGGCTCTAGACCTATCAAACTGTTATTAATATTATTTATTGTCTTAAGTATATCATCTTTATATATTTATTTTGAAAAAAAGGGGTCAGGAGCCTTTTTTAGGTCTTCCTGGGGGACGTAACGTAGAGCCTAGTTTAAATCTGTTTATTACAACATCAATCCAACTGTCAGCACCATAAGGCTTCCCTTTATTTATACTTATACGGAGTACATCTAATACTTCTTTTGACTCAACTTCAATCACCCACTCATTATATTTATTTGGTTTAGTAACTGGCCACGTATCAAGCAATACTTTTTGTTTTACTGTTCCTTTTTCTCTTCTCCAAAAACTAGACCACTTCCAGTTGTATATATTTTTGATCAACTTAGCTCGAAGAGGATTTCTTTCAACGTATCTACATGCTTGCAGAAAATAGTTTTCTGGTTGAATAATAAAAGATTTATATCGACCTTGATATAGATGACCACTACCAATGCTTTTATGCATTGAATGCCAACGCTGAGTATGAGTCATGGTTAACCATCCTACAAACTTTGCCACATCTCCATCAGATAAAGGCGAAATAATTAAGTGCCAATGATTTGGCATTATGCAATATGAGTATAGCTTTATATTCAATCGCTTTTTTGCCTCCTCAAGTACTTGTTCAAATAAAAGATAATCCTCATCTGTATTAAATATCTGCAAACGTGCATTAGCTCGGTTAATAATATGAAATATTTCTCCTTGTAAATCTACACGTGTATTTCTCGGCATGGAATTAGTATATCATTAATGGCTCCTGACCCCTTTTTCAGAATAAATTCTCAGTGGGTATTAAAGGTGGCTGACCCCTTTTGTTCCAAAAACTTGCCTTATTTAAAAGGATGTGATATTGTAAAAAAAACTTTAGCAATGGAAACAGTACATTTTAACTTATTACTATCAAATATCCAGCAAGATCACCGAGACGGGCGTGACTTAGCCTCAATTCTTGGGAGATTGCATGAAAAAGAAAGTCGTTCTAAAGAGAGGCTTATTCAAGGAATAAAACAAATGATCATTAAACGACTAGGAAGTAGTTCCCCTGATTTTATTTCTAGATTAGATACCCCTGTTTCAAGAGAGCTTTCCCATGCCAGTTTATTGGATAAACATGAAATTTATCTCAATTATTTATCAGAAATTATTTTTTACGCGGTTACAAAGTTTTCACCTAAAATAGGTTACGAAGATTTTATTGCCCCAGGTAAAAACTACGAAGAAAGTTGCAAATTCTGCAGTGATTTCTTTCGCGAAATCACTGCTATTAAAGAATTATTTGAATTAGAAATTAAAGAGGTTCCCGAAGTAAAAATTGGGTACGCTCAAATGTTCTACAAGCCTTAAAACAGAACGCTCATGTGGATTGATATCCCGTGAGCGTTCTTTTATTTCACCAAAAAAAATACAAGAACTTGCATAATATTAAAGAAGAGAAGATAAAAGGGATTAAAGGTGACTGACCCCTTTTTCTGAAGGAATTGGGGTTTTATAATTGATGCGAGGGCGAAAATGGTGACTGACCCCTTTTCTTCTCAGAATAAATTCTCAGTGGGAATTAAAGGCTCCTGACCCCATTAATGTCACGAATAAACACTTTTTTCAATGGATTCGACAGGCTCACCACAAGTCACGATACAAAATTAAGGTTTTTGATTATTTGACTTTTTATTTAAAAATGCTATAGTTACACAAAACATATTCCCCTACACGGAGCCCTCAAGCAGAACACTTAATTAGTTGTTAATACTCTCCTCAT
>CAZSFR010000041.1:0-3789 GCA_964606295.1 uncultured Candidatus Saccharibacteria bacterium | reverse complement strand
CCATTCAAGTAAATTGCTCTCCTTTTCAATCAATTCTTTTCCCAAAGAACATCAAACTAACTTACACATAGTATAGCAGGTATTTAGAGAATTGTCAATATCACATGGTAATGACATTTTGTTGGAATATAAAATGCTTGATATATATAGCTATTTCAGTTATCCACATTGTCATATTTGCATGACAAAAGAGAATAGGGTACCATGTTGGTATGACAAACAGCATCAATGAAGAAAATATATTGATACAAGCAGGGCTCTCCGAAGAGCAAGCACTCGTCTATGACACTCTCCTCGAGCGCGGTCCGCAGAAGGCCTCCAACCTCTCGGACTGGACAGGTGTGAAACGCGGACTCACCTACAAGGTATTGGAACAGCTCGAGATCATGGGACTTGTCGAGAAAAAGGGTGGAGAAGGTACCGTCGCGACGTTTTACCCACAACATCCATCCCTCCTCATGCATACACTCGAAGGTCGCGAAAAAGAGCTTGCTCTTGCAAAAGAGATGCTCACTTTCTCTCTTGGGACACTCTCGTCCAAATACAACCTCATCGCCGGCAAGCCGAGCGTGCAATTTTTTGAGGGCGCGCAAGCTGTAGAAAGAATTACTCGCGATTACCCAAACGCAGGTGAGGAAATACGACAAATCATAGACATAGGCCATGCAATGGAATCTATTCCGAGTGAAACAAAAAATTACCAAGAAGAAAGACTCAAGAAAAAAATCAGCAAGCGCATGATCGTCACGCATTCGGATAGAAACAAAGCATATATTGCGCATCCGGTCGCGCTCACTACATACAAAACCATTGATGCAATAGACTCTCTCTCCGTTTCTATACAAGTCTACGGTGACAAAGTAAGCATACTGGAACTCAAAAAGGAAAACATCATAGGACTTTTGATCGAAAATGTGGACATAGCAGACTCTATGAAAAAGATCTTTGACGCTCTCTGGGAGAAATCAAGCTAACGCGAGAGTGTTATCTCGTGTACTGTTGCACCGGTGTCATGGTAGTTTTCACGGGTGTCCGTAATAACAAAGCCAAATTTCTCTATATATGTTTGCAACATCGGGTTTTCACTATAGCAGTCTGCAACAAACGGAGCATCCTGTGCCAATTCGTCAATAACTTTTTTCAAAAGCTCTGTACCAATACGTGAGCCTCTCACTGTCGGATTCACATTAAATGACGCACCGTACCACGAACCATTTTCTTGTTGTATGACACGCATAACAGCGATCACGTCTCCTTTGTATTTTACTGACACAATCATTTGTTTTGGATTTTCTTTTTCCAAACCGTCTCGGAGAGTTCCGCGCCAGTATTCACGCAAGCCCTCTGGATATTGTTTTGTATTTTCACGATGCATCACTGCAATCTCTTGTACCATCTTTTCAGGTAAAGGACTTCTGCTATATGCGAGTTCAATATCTTTGAAATCCTCGAAGCTAAATTCACCTCTATCCACCAGAATTTTACAAACTTCTGAAAATGCAAAGGCAGACGTTTTTGCGAGTTCGAGCTCTTCCAAAAGTTCACGTCCTATGTCATCACAAGTTACCCCTTGGCATGTCAGAACTTTTTCCGCATATTCCTCAAGGAGATTTTTCCCTCGCACCAGTAGCTTTTCCTTTGCATTTTGAATAATCTCGGAAGTTGCATGATCGCCCAGATTTTCTCGCACAATATCCGCAACGTCGCTCGCAGCATCCACTATCTTACCGTATGTACCAAACAGCGACTGAGCCGACTCTGGAGACAATTTTTCACCCAAAAGCAGTATTTTATCCCCCATAGACTGTCCTCCGCTTGAAATAGATAAAAATGTTTTTATACCCTGTTCTCCAAATACTTTTGCAAAATCTATGATTTTTTTGAAACTCTCACCATTTTTACCGGCCATATAACCAACAAGGTACGCTTGCTCAGGACCTAGTTGATTGATATCAAACGAAAGATCTTTTGATATTTGTTCGCGAATGCTTTTGTCAAAAAAAATTCGTTTTTCTTCTGCGAGTGAAACCTTGCCATCTATTATTTGCGCATCGGGTAAATAACTTTTTACCTCGTTAGCATCCATAGTAAATGGTAAAAATTCATCAGGAAGTGAATATTCCGTATATGTTTTTACTGTTGGGTAGTCTATAAACATACGTTCCCAACCAGGACGAATTTCCTCTAAAAATTTGTTTACTTCTGCTTTTTTTTCATCTGAATCCAATAACAAAAAAATGGGAGTATCCCCATTGGGGTTAAAGTGAAATACTCCCCTTTTTTCATCAATAAGGTTTGGGGTCATATTATCCATAAATCTTTCAATTTTGGATTTCTTTGTCAACATATTTTCTGGTCTTGCGTATGTATGTACAAGATACGGAACAGTATCTCGAGATTGTAATTCTGCAAATATAGACGATGTTTCACGTAGAATCTCCGCTATCGTCTCCTGGCTTAATTGCAATTTATCTCGCGCATTGCCTGCCCATTGATATGCAAATTACACATACTCGTACGTATACTCTTCGTTATCAGCAAGCAATTGAATATCATTTAGTGCAAGTTTAATAGCATTAAGTATTTGTAATTGCTTTGCTGTTGATATTTTTCCTTTAGAAAACAGATCCATAGTTGCTACCATCCCTACACGCGCGTGCTCCACACTATCAAATATATTCGCTACCAATTGACCGTTCACCGCCCTCTCAATACCACCTTTATTCTCCAATAAAAATTCCGGCATTGAGCAGATAGAAAGGATTTCCTTTTGTATCTGTTCTACAAAAAGATTTTCTTGATGATTTTTGTTTGTTCCAGGAGGAAAATCCATGGTTCCCATATACACCATTGTAACTGGAAATACACAAAATATCGAGCTCTGTCAGATTTGTATAACAAATATGAGAGCAAGAATGCTCTAGTTTTTGAATTGTGTCGTGTATGCAGACCAGGATATTAACAATATGTTTTCAATCATTCTGTAATATGCCCATTTTACCCCACCTCGAACAAGCAAGAGTAGAGCGGTTTGAGTACTATTTCAGATGTCTTGCTTCAAACTATCTGATCGTCACGCATGGTACTGACTCAGTTTGTTGTAAAATTATATGTACATTCAACGCTGTCTATCAATCCACAAATTTTTATGAGTTGAATAAACAGGAAAAGTGCATGTAACAGAGGCACTTTTCCAAAAATTTTTAAAATCCTTCTTTGGCCTTACCGAGCTCTTTTGTCCCAATTATTACTCGGTTTATGTTAATGCTTTCCGAAAATCCCATGCCTATAAGGATTTTCTGGAATTTTTGTGTTTTTGGTATGTACGACACAATCGTACATAGTTTTTTGTATGGCCCTGCTTCCAGTAGGCCAAAAATTAATTCCGATGTTGTTTGTGCCAAGGTACCTCTTAGGAAGTGCCTTGAATTAAAGGTGACTAGTAGTTTGCCTATCTCTATTTGGCAAACTTTTTTTCCGGATTCGTCAATAGACGAAAACTTAACGTCCGGATTGTCCCCTCTAAAATCAGGATTATAATCTCCCGATTCGTCATACCGTAAACGATCCGCTACGGAGTTGGAAATCATTTTTAGATACTCCATTTGATCGCCCTCGGCGATCAAAGTTATTCTTTCTAAGTCTTGCATTATAGTCGGCCCTCCAGGCCGTTTTTTTTTGATTAAGAAATATCGCGACGATCAATATCTTGATTGCCGAGTATTTCTTAATCTGATGGAGATTTACCTTTGAAGCAGAACACTTGTAGAATAGAAATATGAGAACATA
>CAZSFR010000040.1:0-4065 GCA_964606295.1 uncultured Candidatus Saccharibacteria bacterium | reverse complement strand
CACAATAACGGTTCCGAAGACCGTTGTGATATCCATTTCACCATGGGCGCATGCAGATGCGATTATGGCACACAACGAAGATGCTTGCAAAACAAAAGAAATTGCAAAATAGCCTTTCGCGTACTATAATCGCAAAGCCTCCTTCGAGTGGTATTAACAATTTAGATCTGCGGGTATGGTTTAGTGGTAGAACACGTCCTTGCCAAGGATGAGACAGGAGTCCGATTCTCCTTACCCGCACAAAATTGCCAATGGCAACACTCTCAAAGCAAAATATTCCCGAGCGAGTACTCAAAACCACCGATATCCTAGAGATAGCGGGTTTTGAAGCGTACCTTGTGGGCGGATGTGTCCGTGATTTGCTTATCGGTAGGGGACCAAAGGATTGGGATATCACCACAAATGCAAAGCCAGAAGAAATAATCGCTCTATATCCTAAAACTGTCTACGAAAATACATTTGGTACAGTTGGCGTGTGTATACCACACGAGTCGAAAGTCGAAAGTCGAAAGTCGAAAGAAAATTTGGAATCATCGCTCGGAATTGGCGACTCGCAACCCGCGACGGTCGAGTATGAGATAATCGAAATCACACCGTACCGCAAAGAAGGGAAGTACAGCGATGCGCGACACCCTGATGAAGTACATTTCAGTGAGAATATTAAAGATGACCTTTCCCGTCGTGATTTCACCGTGAACGCGCTCGCATACAGACCAGCTGACGAAACCTTGGTTGATCTCTTTGGGGGGCAGAAAGATTTGGAAAATAAAATATTGCGCGCGGTGGGGAATCCAACAGAAAGATTTACCGAAGACGCACTCCGCATGCTCCGCGCTGTCAGATTTTCGGCAGAACTAAATTTCATAATAGAAAGTGAAACACTCCTCGCGATAGAAAAGAAGAGTGAGCTTTTGAAAGTGATTTCTCAGGAGCGTATTCGTGATGAATTTTCAAAAATACTCATGTCGCCCGAACCTATGATGGGTATCGGTATGCTCCAAAAACTTGGACTCCTCAAGCACTTTATTCCAGAGTTAGAACAGGGGATTGGTTGCGTCCAAGGTGGTGCCCACAAATACGATGTCTTCGAACATCTTCTTCAAGCGCTCCAACACTCTGCGGATAAAAATCCGCCAGCCGGCGGATGGCCACTCGAGATCAGACTCTCTGCGCTATTTCACGATATAGGAAAGCCGAAAACTCGTCGGGCTGGTGTGAAAAAAGCATACACATTCTATGGCCACGAAGTAGTCGGTGCACGAATGGCAAAAGTGATCCTTGAGAGAATGAAGTTCCCGCGCGAAACAATAGAGCTTGTAACAAAACTAGTCCGCTACCATATGTTCTTCTCTGATACAGAACAGATAACACTATCGGCTGTTCGTCGTATAGTACGTAATGTTGGAGTAGAAAATATCTGGACACTTATGAATGTTCGCGAATGCGATCGTGTGGGTATGGCAAAGGTTGAAGCACCATATCGTCTCCGTAAATATCACGCGATGATCGAAGAAGTCCTCCGTGATCCTATCTCTGTCGGGCAATTGAAAATTGATGGAAATGATTTGAAAGAGCTTGGTATCACTCTTGGCCCTCGCATGGGCTGGATACTAAACGCACTTTTGGAAGAAGTGCTCGATGATCCAACAAAAAACATTCGTGGGTATTTGGATAAACTTGTGAAAAGTTTGAACATGCTCGGTGATGCGGAGCTCAAAGCGCTAGGTGAAAGAGGAAAGGAGAAGATGGAAGAATTGGAAGACAAGGAAGTGCGCGAACTACACAAAAAACACAAAGTGTGATTAATATTTCTCCCACAGTAATTCAAAAAGACTTTTGTGCATCTCAACCATTGAGTGATTTTCTATAACAATCGCCATCAACGGTAGTTTCAACTGGAACATCACGAGTTTGTACGGAGTGACAACGAGATCGACATGCATGTCGGTCTCTTTTGGTAATAATTTCACTTCTTCACTAAAATTTCTTTCCGTCTTCTTGCGCTCCTGCGCAATCGCACTATCAACAAACAAAAGTTTCGTTTCCAAACGCATAGGAATTCTCTTCTCGACATGCTCCTTGAGGAAAAAATCTTCATCCAACGATTGCCACTCCGCTATATTTGAAATGGCAAAATAGTAGTCGTGAGGTTTGAGATCTTTGAGCAAGTCATCGTACACATTTTTGATTCCACGTAGTCCTTCATAGTATTTGAGAGAACTTTCTCCGCCTTTGAGATTGAAAAGTCCTTCTAGTTCTGGGAGTGTACGCAGAAGTGTAGCACGCTTCGCTTCAAGCGTGCTCTCGAGCTTCTCGGGATGTTCTGGTGCGTAGAGAGTTTTGAATCCACGAATCTCCTTTTTCATGAGCCCCTTGCTTTCAAGTGATGAAAGTATTTCGTACACGGTGGTTCGCTTGATATCAGCAAGTTTGGAAAGCTTGAGGACTGTCGTCGGACCAAGTGAAAGAGAGGCGAGATAGAGCTTCGCTTCAGCCTCGTCGAGGCCAAATTGGGTGAGTGAACCAAGTATTTTGTCATTTTTGAGCATATATGTCGGAATATCCGACAACATAATTTTACTACAATGCAACGCTTTTTGCAAGATTTCCAGCGCGCTGTCGACAGATATGACAGAATCAGAAATCCGTTGGATAATATATGCAAATAAATTCTTAACTAAAAGAAAAACTATGAAAAATCTAACACCTGAAGCTATTGTGAGAGAAATAAAAATTACCATGCTTCACGATTTGCTCCATCCTGAGAGCGCGAAAGAAGTGCTTAAAAACAAATATTTAAACACACTTTTAAGTGAGAAGTGTGGAAATAGAAATCTTGGAGAACTTATTGAAGAAATGATTGATATAAAAGAGAACGCTTCTACCGCTTACATTGCGATGGTAGAAAAAATACGAATATTTATTTTGGGTTCTTAAAGAAAGAGAGTGGGTGATTTAGTATAGAATCGCCCCTCATTATTTAGCTCTTGATCAGTCAATCGAGAGTTCACAGTGAGAAAAAATATGGAAACTACAAAAGAAAAAATTGAACTGCCAGAAGATCTTGATTTCATTAATGCTCTTGATGTTACAGCAACAAGTAAGGTCTTGATTGAGAAGTTTGCGCAACAAAATCCGCAAACTGCATTTCAACGTTCAATGAAAACAAAAGTATTCTCTGGTAAAAAAGTCCATGAATATATAAAGGAATACGGAATTAATGAGAAAACGCTCATGACTGTATATTCACGGCTTGAAAAGCAAGCTCGCGAAAACGGAATTATTGTCGAATATCTCGACCTATCTCAATTCGAAGAAGATGAATTTTATGAGAATGAGCTTGTCTCAAACAAAGAGAAGCATGCCGAGACTGCTCGCTCCGATGGCAAGACACTCGTACTCGAGAAAGACATCGAACGCGCAGGTGGCATTCCCGGACGGATGTATGATCTTCTCCATCTTGCATATGGGCACATGGTGCAGTGGTCTACTATTGATTCTCGTGCACTTCTTACAAAAGAAGAAGCATGGGCAATAGGATATCGCAATCACGAAGGGTCACCGGACAAAGTACTTGCACTTATGGCACAGTACGAACTTGAAGCTGGGATGAGTGGCGTCAGTGCGCTCACAAAGATGCTTGTTGATATGAATGAAATCTCTGGCATGGAAAAAGAAGCTATCATTCAATATTTTACAGATTATGTCTACGCGGACAGTGCGTACATCATCCAGCACTATCGTGGCAACCGCCACAAGTTTGAAGAGTATTTCCAAGCAGGAAGGGAAGTTCCACCGCTCTATCAAGCTCTAACCGTACCAGAATATATCAAGAGACAAACAGTCGAGATCGGCCTTATCCGCGATAAGCAGAAATAAATATGAACCAACTTATTTTGGTGATTGCTCCCTACGTCGCATGGGTATTTAGCATAGTGCTCATCCTTCACATTGTGAAAAACATACGACTGCAACGCTATGCTAGCGGTTCAGTTGTCGGATATGTAATCAATTGCGGAGCAAATGCAATACTCGGGTATTATATGCTTTCAATTCATGAGTACA
>CAZSFR010000039.1:0-4261 GCA_964606295.1 uncultured Candidatus Saccharibacteria bacterium | reverse complement strand
TAATTTTGTTTTTTAATACCATACATAAGAATTAAATATAAGTCAAGAGATTTAAAAAGTGCTACATTTTTATTATGAAGACCTTTTCCCAAAGAGTCGTCGAAGCTGCACTCGCAATCCCGCGGGGACGAGTGACAACATACGGACATATCGCTCGTGCTTCTGGCGGAGGAGGACAGGCAGCGCGGAGCGTGACGTCAATTCTCGGCAAAGCATATGATGCGGGTGAGAAGAGAATTCCATTTCATAGGATAGTTTTTGCGGGTGGAAAAGTATGGCTCAACAATGAATTCAGCGCGCGTCGACTCAAGCTCTACAAAGAAGAGGGGATAGAGGTAGATAGGAAAACTGGCAAAATAAGGCATTTTGAGGATATTCTCTTTACCTTCCACTAAGCCATAATTTGACAATATCCCTATATTTGTTAATATGCCCCTAGCTCAATTGCGAGCTATTTTATTTGTCTTTAGAACGATTTCAAGCCACTCAATTACATGACAAGGTCATCACACAAAGGTCCATACGTCGACGAGAAACTCCTCAAGAAGATTGAGGGTAAAAACCCTATGCAAGCAGGAGTCATCAAGACATGGGCAAGAGATGCACAGATCTCACCTGATATGGTGGGGTTCACTTTTGGCGTTCACAACGGCAAGGCACACCTCGAAGTCTTGGTTGAAGAAGACATGGTTGGTCACTGCTTGGGAGAATTCTCACCGACAAAGAAATTCCTACGACACGGAGGAAAGATGCAGAAAGAACTTGAATCAAAGAAGAAGGAAGCTGAAATCGCAGCTGCCAAGGCAACCAAAGGACCTGCTGATGTAAAAGCAGGACCAAAGAAATAATCATGAAAGCATCACTCGTTAACTATCGTCAAAGTCCGCGCAAGGTTCGACTTGTAGGAGATCTCATCAAAGGCAAAAGCGTCGCAACTGCCCTTGTTGAACTTTCCTTCCTGCCGAAACGCGCTGCGTTGCCGATAGAGAAATTGCTCCGCTCAGCTCTCGCAAATGCAAAGCAATCAGGAGTATCAGAAGATGGTCTCGTTGTTGCAAGCGTTCGTGTTGACAAGGGTCTTGTCATCAAGCGCCGTATGCCGAGAGCTCGTGGTATGGCAACGCCTATCAACAAGCGTACAAGCCATGTAGAGATAACGCTCAAGGTTGGCGAACCAAAAAAGAAAGGAAAATCCAAGAAAGCGGTCGCGACGACAGAGACAGCAAAATCACCAAAAGAAAAAGCTAAGATAGCAAAGAAATAATATGACAAAAGTAGTTCACCCATATGCACATCGACTTTCAATAATCCGCGGATGGAAATCTCGCTGGTTTTCTCTTGGCAAAAAGTACAATGAGAATTTGAAGAGCGATATTAAACTTCGTGAATATCTCGACAAGAGGCTGAAGGGCTTTTACGTAGCTCTCGTAGAGATTGAACGCAATCAGAAAATGACTCGTATCGTTATCAACACATCACGTCCGGGTATGATTATTGGACGCTCTGGAGAAGGTGCACAAAAGCTACGCGCTGACATACTCGCATTTTTCAAGAAGGAGACTATCCCAACAACTGAAGACTTGAAGATTGATATTGTTGAGGTCACAAATCCTGACGCAGACGCACGACTCGTTTCATACGGTATCGCAGAAGGACTCGAGAAGAGACTTCCATTTCGACGTGTTTCGAAAATGACAGCAGAAAAAGTGATGTCAGCACGAGGAGTACAAGGGGTACGTATCGTTCTCTCTGGGCGTCTCGGTGGAGCAGAAATGGCTCGTGTAGAAGAATTGAAGAAAGGATCTATCCCGCTACAGACTCTCCGTGCAGACGTGGATTTCGCACGTGAACGAGCACATCTTACTTATGGAGAAATCGGTATCAAGGTGTGGATTTATCGTGGAGAAGTTTTTTCTGCAGAAGGTGGAGCTGCTTCAGGCAGAAACGAAAATAACAAATAATATATGTTGATTCCAAAAAAAGTAAAACATAGAAAATGGCAAACGGGACGTGTGAACGTTGCAAAAGAGAAAAGTGGCCGAGCTACTCGCGGTACGACTGTTGCTTTTGGTGCATATGGCATGAAGGCGACATCCATGGCTCGCGTGAAATCAAACCAACTCGAAGCTGCTCGAAAGGTTATCTCTCGTACTATTGGAAAGACTGGCAAGCTCTGGATTCGTGTTTTTCCTGATAGACCTTTTACTGCAAAACCTGCAGAAGTTGGTATGGGTAAGGGAAAAGGAGATCCGCAAGGTTACTGTGTCGTGGTACAACCTGGACGTATACTTTTCGAAGTCGATGGTGTGACAGAAGTTGTTGCACGAGAGGCTCTTCGAAAGGGTAGTGCCAAGCTTCCTATTACAACGAAAGTCTATTCCCGTGAGCAGGCATAAGATAATAATATGAAAAAGAAAACACTTCCAGAAACAAAAGAAGATGCGCAAAAAGAGTTGAGCACTCTCCGTCGCCGTATTTCAGATATTGCTTTTGAGCGTATCAGTGGTAAGGTGAAAGATGTTAAAGAAGAAGCTCGCACTCGAAAGGAAATCGCAAGAATTTTGACAGCATTTAAGAATGAAAACATTACATAATATGACAAAAGACACAGTAAAACGAAAAAGATTTGAAGGCGTTGTTGTTTCCGACAAAATGGACAAGACGGTTGTTGTTGAAGTTCGTCGATTTGTGAAGCATCCCAAATATCAGAAGTACATGAACTTTGCCAAGAAATACAAAGCACATGACGAAGACAACGCGTACAAGACAGGAGACAAAGTCACGATTGAAGAAACGCGCCCGATATCAAAAGATAAGACCTTTAAAGTAGTAAAATAATATGATACAAGACGGAACAGTAGTAAAAGTAGCTGACAACTCTGGTGCAAAAATCGCCAAGGTTTTCAAAGTGCTTGGTGCTTCCAAAAAGCGATACGCTGAACTAGGGGATGTCGTGATTGTGTCAGTCAAAGTTGCTGAGCCACGAAAGGCGGTGAAGAAGAAGGATGTACACCAAGCTGTTGTTGTTCGTCAGGTCAAAAAGTTTCGACGCAAAGACGGATCATACATTTCATTTGATGAGAACGCAGTGGTCATACTTGAAAAGGGAAAGCTTGAACCAAAGGCTGGACGTATCTTCGGACCGATTCCACGCGAACTTCAGGAAAGAGGTTATCAGAAAATAATTTCACTCGCGCCGGAAGTTATCTAAGCCGAAAGCTCTAAGTATAAAGTCAAAAGCAAATTTATGAAAATCAAAAAAGGAGACAATGTCATAGTCACAAGCGGTGCGTCGAAAGGCAAAAAGGGAACTGTTGTCAAAGTTTTTGTTGCGTCTGACAAAGTTCTCATAGATGGGGTCAACCTCAAGAAAAAGCATACAAAGAAGCGCACGACTGGTGGACAAGGGCAGGTAGTGGACGTCCCTCGCCCAATACATGTTTCAAATGTCATGCTCGTTGATCCCAAAGGAGGCAAGCCAACACGTTTAGGAGCAAAAATGATAGGCGACAAGAAAGTAAGAATTGCACGCAAGAGCGGGCAAGAGATTAAATAAATCTTAACGAAAAGTATATGGAAAGCATAAAACAAAAAGAAAAAAAGGCATATGAAATGATGAAGGCTGAGTTTGGTTACAAGAATTCTATGGCTGCACCCAAACTCAAAAAGATAGTTGTTTCATCAGGAACAGGTAAACAAGCGAAGTCTGACAAGAACCGTACTGCACATGTTGCGGACCGTCTTGCAAAAATCACAGGACAAAAGCCAGCTCTCCGTGGAGCGAAGAAATCTATTGCAAGTTTCAAAATCCGCCAAGGTGATCCTGTCGGGCTCATGGTCACTCTCCGAGGTGCAGGGATGTATGACTTCGCTGAGAAAGTGATCCACATTTCTCTTCCTCGCACAAAGGACTTCCGTGGTATCGAGAAGAAAGCAGTTGATGCTGTCGGTAACCTAACGCTTGGTATCAAAGAACATACCATCTTTGCTGAAACAGGCGATGAGGATATACGTGATGTTTTCGGACTTGCGATCACATTTGTGACTACAGCAAAGACGAAGGAAGAAGCAGTTCAGTTTTTCACGATACTCGGCATTCCGTTCAAGCAATAAACTAATTTTAAAAATACCTCGCTACGTTATACGTAGCGAGGTATTTTTATTTGACAAAAATAATTATTTGCAGTATTGTTTTGACTAACAATTATTTAAAAAATATGGGCGCAGCAAGAAAAAAAGATGTTTTGAACTTAGAGGTGAT
>CAZSFR010000038.1:0-4272 GCA_964606295.1 uncultured Candidatus Saccharibacteria bacterium | reverse complement strand
ACCCCGAAAGAAAAACACCCTTTCCTTTTTCAAAAGAAATTTCACCCCCGCCAAACCAGAAAAGCAAGGTGTGTTTTTCTTTCGGGGTTTGTCGAGGCTCTGCGAGGCAAGCGGAACGCTAGTGATTATGATTTTGGAAATAGGTTCTAACTTGGTACAATAGAGACACAAGAATGGAACTAAAAGGTTTTGAAGAGGCAGAAATACGGGACGCGCTTCGCGCGTCCCGTATTTTGGATTCTAAAAAACCGTTTAGTTCGTTTAAGGTGCGCGATACAGGATTCGAACCTGTGGCCTTCCCCACGTCAAGGGGACGCTCTACCAACTGAGCTAACCGCGCAAATTTGCCACACCAAATACTCGTAGAGAATACAGGAATTTCAATGTAATTTCAAGCTTGCGCAAAAATGTGTGAGGAGTATAGTTGAGAAAACATGCTCTATGGCAAATATATTTTTATTCCCGCTTTTCGAGAGCGAAGGTGAAAAATGCTTTTGTGTCACGAAAGATATAATTCAAATACTTCGTAGACTTGGCGAAGAGAAGATTTACTATTTTGGTAAATTATTCTGGCGTATATATGGTCCAGATGAAGGTGCCGAAAGACTGCTGGAAATAGTAGATGCGACCAGTGGGGATTATACAGATGTTGCAGTGGTTGCCGAATGGAAATTTCTCGACCATTTATGCACTGTCAGGAATAGCAACAATGCTCTTCCGAAAGAGTATTCCACTTACATTGATGAGTTGGGCTGTGCTCCTGTGATTATTCCCACAGAAGTAGATACCTACATAGGTAAAGATGAAGGGTGGGGAACTGTTGTTTGCCCACATTGGACTGAAGAGGTGTTGCCGACAGACACCCCGAAGCCAAGCCGTTACTTGGATCCAGCACTTGAAGAAAAGATCATTAAAATAAAAAATCTTCCAGCGTTAGAAACAAATCTCAACTTCAATGGAAGATTCGTCAAATTTAGTATCTGCTACAACTAAGCATTTCATAAAGCATTTCATAAATATTTCCAAGCCTCTCCAAACGGATAGGCTTTATTTTTTTGCCAGGGAGACAATAACAATCTGGAGGAGTAGCATGCCCTCTGGATTTTTTTGTTTTCTGTGGTATAGTAGACGAAACTCTAAAACTATTTTATGATACAACCAAAAATCGAGATTACGTCATCCAAATTCGGAGGCGGATCACTGGTAAATTACCACGCAATTGAAAGACTCCCAGCAATCGTAAATGCTGAGGCGAACGGCATGATTAACTTCGTTTTTGTGTCTGCTATAGGCAAAACGACAAATTTTCTTGAGGAAGTCTGGAGGTATTACTACTGGCTTTCCGAGACAAACCAGGCAAATGCCAAAGAGGCTGTCAGACATCTCGATGCAATCAAAGACTTTCATTTGGAAATCTGCAGAAATTTGTTCCCAAAAGAACACGACATTTTCAAAAAAGTTGAAAATAAATTCAACGTCGTTTCAAAAACGCTGCAGGCAAACAATATGAGACTTGTTCAATATGAGCCAAGGGATTATTCATGGATTGTTTCGAAAGGTGAAGTTGTTTCGAGCATGATAGTAAGCGACTATCTGAAGCTCAAGGGTTATGACAATTTCCTCTTAAATGCAAAAGAAATTGTTAAAACTCACGGGACTATTTACAGAAATGCAGAAATAGATCTGGTAACAACGAAATGCTGTCTTCTCAATAATTTGCGTAGTCTGAACCCGCCAAACGGACAGCTAAACGTGGTTATGGCCGGATTCATCGCTTCGCGCGCACAAACTTGCCAGACGGTGACTCTCGGACGGGAAGGATCAGACATTTCCGCCAGTGTGATTGCCAGACTTCTGTCAGAAATTGCTGGAGAAGCAGGCATGAGTCCAACAATAAAACTTAAATTCTTTAAGGAACATGCGTACCATGAAACCGATCCCGCTGTTGATTCAAAAGCTTTTCATATGAAGGAAGTATCTTTTGATCAGTTGCAAAGTGACATTGCGCGCCCCGAAAAGAAGGCTATTGTCCACAAAGAAACCCTCAAAATTATAGAAAATAATTGTGCTGTAGAAGTGGAATTTATAAAATTCCACGACCTCACCGAACGGACATCGGTGACACGTAATTAAAGCTAAGTCAAAGTTCCGAAGGAACTTTGACTTTTTTTGTTGAGAAAGGTATCGTTGAGAAAACTCATTTTATGAATATGTACAAAATTTATTCAATACACAGTCCTGTATTTCAGAATCTACATGAACATTTTGGTTTTGAAATGGCTTTGAAGTATATTTTCAAGCATCCCACATCATACGAATTGATGGAAGCGCCGGACATTTCTGATCCAGTGAAAAAGCCGGGATTCTGGATGACATGCGAAAAAGCGCAGATAGAAAATTTGCTCGAACATGCAGCTCCACAATCGGGGATGAAGAAAAAAGCACTAGGCGTGTTTTTCGAGTTTGGTGGCTACAGTAACGAGGCAACCAGTTTGAAGAGAGCCTACCTGCTTGTCCGCAATGACAAAGCTATGCAGGATGACGTGTTCTCCAGACTAAAAGAATTGCTTGATACAGAAAAAATCGAGCAAATAATCGAAAAAACAAGAAAGAAATCAAATGGTGCATTGCACATTTGAGTGAAATAATACAAGGGCTTCCATCTCGGAGGCCTATTTTTTTTGCTGATTGACAATTCTTCTAAAAATAGTAGAATATACAAAACCTTTAAATTTTTTACTATGCAGAAACCTATTGATACCCTTTTGTCGCCACTATTTGGCGATGCTAAAAATCCTTATTTTTATGTAAATAAAAACAATTTGTATTACATGAGAGTTGGAGACCGTAAAGAAAAAATTCTTTATCTTCCGGATTCCTTTTGGGACAAATACGATGATGTTGAGATAGCAATTGATAGACTCCTACAGATCGTGAAAAGAATGAAAGAGGAAGATCGCTATGTCATGATCGTTACTGAATGGAAATATCTTAATCTCTTATATGGAATTTTTACAAAGGGTAAAACATTTCAGTCCGACGAAGATTTTTTTTCCGAAAATGGGAGCAATCTTAAAATACCAATTCCATTGCAGAAGTCAGACATCGGGGAGTATAGTGAGATCACTGTCGGTGATGCGTATGGAATGTGGAATGTTGAGAACGATATGAGTCAGATCTATGGGCGCGACAATGTTCGCCAGTATGATCCCTACGAAAATGGAAACAAAGAGATGCTTTCAAAGCATCTCACGCAGAATAATAAACAATAAGCCCTGAAAATTTTCAGGGTATTTTTTTTGCGGAGGAGGGGAGATTTGAACTCCCGATACCTTTTAGAGTATGACGGTTTTCGAAACCGTTCGTTTCAACCACTCACGCACTCCTCCATATATTCGCTTTTGCTCAAATGGAGGCCACTTCGTGGAACGTGCGTTTCGTGGTTGCCACTCTCCGCGGAGAAAATGAAAGCAGTTTCATTTTCTCCCACTCACGCACTCCTCCATATATTCGCTTTTGCTCAAATGGAGGCCACTTCGTGGAACGTGCGTTTCGTGGTTGCCACTCTCCGCGGAGAAAATGAAAGCAGTTTCATTTTCTCCCACTCACGCACTCCTCCATATTCTAAAACGCTAGAAACTCTAGCACTTTTTGCAAAATTCTCAAAAAATGTTATATTCTTTGTGCTGATTTCAACTAGTATAAATGTTGGAAAAAAGCGTTAAAAGCGTTTGTTTGTATGAGGATTTACTTTAAACTTTCAACTAACAACTTTTGACTATTTTGGCCCCATCGTCTAATGGTTAGGACAACAGGTTTTCAATCTGTTAACCGGAGTTCGACTCTCCGTGGGGTCACCATTGACAGCTAGCACGAGTAGGGTTGTAATAATCCTTCAACAGCTAGCTCTGCGGAAGGGTTCGCTTCCCTGAAACGTCACCAAGTCGAGAGTTAGCTCGAGCGCTCGAGAAGGGTAAAAGACTTCTTACAAAAAATACACTTTTTATGATATAAAAATAGCCACCTCAATTAAGTGGTGGCTATTGTAATTATTTTTTCTATAAAATTACGTTAATTCTTTTTTAAGCTTATTTTCTTCTTTAAATCCACGCACTTTGTTACGAAGCCAAAGCACACACAAAAAAAGTACAAATGCATTGACTACTGTCACAAAATACACAAGAGATAAAGGTGTTATAGTACTTGAAAAAAAGAAGTGGTACAAAAACAATATTAGTATACACAAATAAACTAGTCCAAAGAATAAGTTTT
>CAZSFR010000037.1:0-4477 GCA_964606295.1 uncultured Candidatus Saccharibacteria bacterium | reverse complement strand
CATTTTTCCGAAAAAATCCCCCCACGAAAATTTGGAAAGGTAGCGGAGCCGCACCACTCAAAACCGCAAAAGAACCCGGAGAAAAACATCGGCCCGAACCATATTTTAATTTTGGGGGAAGAAAATTTTTTAATCATTTGCTATTATAGATTTGTAGAAAGTTTAGTCAGCTTTCTATTGTTAATAAATAATTATTAAAGGAAAAATTATGTCTATCGAACAAGGCCCAAAAGGGCCAGAAAAAAGTATACAAGAAAAGATTTCGGAATTTAAAAGTGATTTTGAAAATTGGCTAAAAGAAAATCCAGATGTAGCCAAACAATTAAAAAGCGAACTACTAGAAATGGCTGGAGTTGAAGAGGGTGAACTTATTGACCCTGACGCAGGTTTTGATATGGGGTTATTAAAAATTCCAGTTAACGAATTGTCAATTTTTGGTAGTGCATGTGGCACAATAGGCAATAAGCCATTTTCAAAAGAGGTTGTTAATTTTTTGCATTCAAAAGGGATTGAATTTACGATTGCACTTGGTGAGAATAAAGAGCCAACAATTTCTTCCATTGCAATTAATGTTTCTGGGGAAGACATGGAAAAAATTGGAGAAATGATAACAAATGAGCATGGTTCTCTTAGAGGTGAAAACTCAAAGGTTAGTGATTGGTCGGTTTTTGAAAGTGAATAAATCATATTTTCATTTGTTACTAAAATAAATTTGTGCTAAAGCTGAAGTTTACCCGAATTTAATAGTCCCCTCCGCAAATTCTTGGATTTAATGCCGCCAAAGAAAAACTTGAAATTGTCAGCGGTGCGGCTCCGCTACCTTTCCAAATTTTCGTGGGGGGATTTTTTCGGAAAAATGCGTTCGAACTAATTTAAGAATACTGCACATAAAATACAAAAGCCCAAATGCGATGCATTTGGGCTTTTGTATTTTACCGCGGTTAAGAAATAAAAAGACGGGGCGGTATACGAGATAAGTGAAGCGAATGCTTGTCGCCGAGTCCGGTTCGGGGTTGCTAGATATAGTTAGAGCTCTTGTTGGGGTAGCTGCGAGCGTTACTAGCGTGACTTGTAACATCCCTAAAAATAGTCGTTTTTTCATATTGATTTATTTTTGAGGGTTTTCTCTATTATGCGTCTTGGGGATGTAAATGCAAGGGGTAGAGAATGGGCATAATAGCCCAGATGGTTATAGAAATTTCATTGCCTCGTAATTCTCTTTGCGGTAGAGCAACCAGACCAACTGTGACCAGTTCATGTATGGGTTTTTGTATAGATTAAAACGTAGCATGGTGATACTATGTAAATATGGAAATGAAAAGTTTTGAATTCACGAAGAATATGCAAAAAAAGAAAGTAGAAGCAGACGAATCTCCTTACTTTTTTCCACTAAATTTAAGTCCGCTAGAAGAAAGAAAGCTTCGCGATTTCTGTGTTCTTAGGGGGCTATTTTTACCAGACGGGGTGACAATAGTAAGCCCTGAAAGACTGCAGGATTTTATAAATAACAGAGAGTTTCAGCAGGACTCTCAGACTTTTTCCATGATAGGCACCGTACTGTTAGACGCTAAAGTTTTAGTGACAAATCAGGAAGACAATAAAAAGAATGAACTCACCCCTGCGATTGCGATACCGAGGTCAATAGATCAATTGCTCAGTGGTGAAAGCGAGGGAGTTGTAGGCATAGAAAAAATTATAAAATCGCAAAATAGTCTATCGAATAAAATCATACAATTGGAGGATGGGACACTGACAACTGTTAAAGAGATAAAATTTATTAAAGCTTTTCATAGTCTTAAACCACTTAGACTTGGGGATGGCACATTGACCATAATTGACCCAGAAAAAAGAACAAGGGTGCCGTTTACTTTTAAAATATTTGCGACAAAGCTGACAGATTTTGGCTTGTCAGCAATAAGTAAGATATCTGCAAGAGAGTTGTTACGCACCTACTTACCTGTAGTATTTAGTAAAGGACTTATCAATGATATGGATATTAAAGTCAGCGGTAGAACAGAAACAGGGATATTGTTTGGTGCCAAAGACAAAAATTTCAAGACGAAAAACGGGGGATCAAAATTTTTCTCATATGTTCACGACGGTGTAAGTCTGTACTACTTTTTAGGCCGTAAGAAAGTTGCAGGTACTGATATACAGATCGACCCTGAAAAGATGATACTCAAACAACTCGATGCGCACACTATTGGTATCGTTCAGAACAGTGGTTTTTCTAGTAAAATAATTGCAACAATGAAACTTTTGGACAAGCAAGAGGCCTTGGAATTTAGACAAAAGGTGAAAGAAAGGTTGCAAGAAAAAAATCCGGAGGAAGAGATAAGTAATGAAAAAGTATCAAAACACTCTGTGTTGCCACTCAGTACCGTGGCAAAAAAGATATCCTTGTATGACTCGGAGACGATATTACCGGAGTATATACGTACCGCCCCATACTACAATGAGGTACGTGAGGCTGCTTCAAATCCTCAGTTCGTAATCGAAGAATTTCGCAAGACACTTCGTGACAATAACATAGGCTATATGGACTTGTCATGGAAACAACAAGTGCTCTTGACTACAATCGTTAAAAAACAATACGACGAAAAGGTTGTCGTAGATTTTATCCGTGAGTATAAAACCACCGGCCTTAAGGTTTTTTTGTCTTTCCTTCATGGTGGCAAGGAGATGGGAGAAAAAATACTAGAACTCGGAGATACTGCTAAATTTCCAAAAGAAACTGCAGAGAAAATATTTGAAAAGTACAGTATGCTTGTCGACAGTACAGAGCATGCACAGCTAGTTCTACAACAATTGTTGCCGACTGGACAGGTCGTAGCAAATGAGCAATTGACTGAAATCAGCACGGCGCTAATGACTCGTGCAAAAAACATGCTAGTTCGTTTTGCGGATATGAAAGGAGGCTCTGTTGTGGAATTGCTACCCGTGCTCGATAGGTACAATGAAGGAATAATATTGTTTGCAGAGACATACAAGTCCTTTGCGCACAGTGGACAGAAAATTGATCTCGAACAAGCTCGTGATACGCAAATACGTGTCCTCTCTACAGAAGAGCGTGTAGAACATGCAGAAATGTTGTGGGAAATCACTAGGGAAAACCGTAAAGATTTTATAACGAGCAAAGAAGCAATAGAAAAAAGAGAGCTACGTTTTCGCGCAACACTTGTTGATCCCGATGTCATATTTTATGACCTCGAATACAAAGACAATATAGTTGGTTTTACATCTTTTGAACCACAGAACGACGGTACGTACTTAGTAGAATCACTCAATGTGGAAAGTGAAATAAAGAGTACAAGAGTTGGTGGAGATTTTTTTAGAATTGTAGTAGAGAAGATGTCTTACGAACGACCACTTGTAGGGTATGTACATGAACAGAACAAACAGACACTTACGTATTATGAGCGGATTGGTTTTAGGGTCGATGCAGTAGAAAAGGAAGGTGTAGTGTGGTATCGAATTACTTTTCCAAAACAGGATCAAGTAAAATAGCATTTTTCCATAATACTTCAAAAAGAGTCCTATGCATTTCATAGATTGACATGTCCTCTATGATAACACCGAGCGACCTTTCTTTTTCAAGAGTGATATAGCTTATCTTGTTGTCATATATCTGGATAACAGTCGCAAAAGAAAAATTTTCTTGTATAACGCGTCGTTCTGTAATGTCCAGGTCATCCCCTTTTGCTAGTGTGCGTATGTAAGGAGTGTCTATAGATATAAGTCTTTTCTTTATAGCAAGCTTCTTTCGCATAGGAAGATACTCTTTGTTGAGCTCTGGATACAATCTATTTACAGCTTCATTGTCTGCAAAAGACAGTATTTCTGTTTTAGAATTCAATGAATCGAAAACTACTTTTCTAACTCCGTTGTAGCCTTCAAAAAACTGCACGTTTGGTTTACCAGAAAGTAGATTGAAACGGGAAATCAACGGTCCTATATTGATCTTGAAAGATTCTGTTGTACGTTCTAAAGCTTCTTTTCGCTTTTCAAGAGCAACTACAAATGCAGATGGATGCGCAGCCTTAAATATAGAAATTGCCTGAGCTCTGTCGCTTTTTTCTACTGCGCCGATAGACTCTAGTTTGTCGAGTGCCTTGTAGACTAGAGTGCGGTTGATCCCGGTCCAAGTAGCTACCTGAGAGGCTTTTTGGGCTCCTTTTTCGAGCAAGGCGTTGTATACGTAGGCTTCATCCACGGACAGCCCACCCTCGACCAGTATTTCTTCGTCTTTTTTCATGGATATAGCATACCATTTTCTAGATTGTTTTGCAAATAGTAACAAAACGAAAATTATAATACCTATATATACCAATACATTCTTAATACACAAATGACCATAAAGTATTTGCATTGACAATATTGACAAACTCTGCTATACTATATGCAATTAAGTTCATTGAAATCACCTACACGGAGCCCTCAAGCAGAACACTTAATTAGTTGTTAATACTCTCCCCAT
>CAZSFR010000036.1:0-4927 GCA_964606295.1 uncultured Candidatus Saccharibacteria bacterium | reverse complement strand
TATGCCCGTAACTAGACTCAATATTATTGGAGAGCCAGACATACTGAGTCTCGGCACCAAGCAAATATATGAAAATAATCGTCGATATAAATATTTCGATGAAAATAGAAACCCAAAGCAGGAATTTATTGAGCACATATTTGAAAGAATGTCTCAACTCTTTGATAGAAAATATCCTGACATTGTTGCACATCTACGATCAAAAAAAGACGAAGGTTTAGAACATATGACATCACGACATTTTGTTGCACGAGCCATGGTGACAGCCGCAAAAAAATTTGCAACCTCGAATGTTTTCAAAGCCTTTTTCGAAAAATATTTTAATTCCGAGGTATACGCACATATGCTTGCGCATTGTGATAGTGTCGTGTTCCAAGGTGAACACTCGCAACAGTACAAGAGGTACCGCAAATTTTTTTCGTCACTTATTTTTGAAACACATAGTCGCGAGAGCGAATTTGTCAAAAGACTCGACGACTTTCAAAAGATCCAGAAAAATTACAAGCGAGTCATGTGGTATGTTGAGTCGAAGGAGAAAGCATATCTCTATATTCACAAGAGATTGTTTCAGGAAGCAAACAAGCTGTGTAGATGTCTTGAAGAACGTACGGGTGTTTCCAAGAAGGACATTTTTTCCAATCGATGTACAGTAAGTATCACTCAGTGTAGGGGTATTATACTTATGTATTTTAAGGAAAAATATCCGACGCTCCCTGTGGCCGTGCTAACGTCCTTTGTTGATAGAAAGCGAAAGCACACACAAAGATGGAACGCATTGTACAAGAGGTACACGTCGGTTATGTCAAAGACCGATGAGGCAAAAAATTTCTTTCAGTTGCACAGAAAAGTCCTTTTTGATATGGAATAAAAATTTGAAAGCCGGCACTTGAGTCGGCTTTTTTTGTGCTACAATGCGCTCATTCATGGAGGAAAGGTTAAAAAAACTTATATCAGAATCGCTTGTTAAGCTCGGTTTGGGAGTGGATGATATTTTGCTAGAGCATCCAGCGGATTTCCAGAACGGCGACTTTTCGACAAACATCGCGATGGTTCTCGCCAAAAAGGTGGTCAATCCGCCAGCCGGTGGACCGCAAGGTTTTGCGCAGGCAATTATTGAAAACATGGAGAAAGACGAGTACGTTGAAAAAGTAGAACTCGCTGGTCCCGGATTTATCAATTTCTATCTCAATCGCAGATACTTTTCTGAAGAGATAGGAAAGATACTTGAACAAAAGGAAACGTACGGTAAGTCAGTGGTGTACCAAGGAAAGGAAATTCTCGTTGAACATTCAAGCCCCAACCTTTTCAAACCATTTCATGTTGGGCATGTTATGAACAATACTATCGGAGAATCCATCACGCGACTCGCGCGATTTTCAGGAGCACACGTAACCGCTCTCTCATATCCGTCAGATGTATCACTTGGTATAGGAAAAGCGCTTGGAATAGCTTTGGAAGATGGTGATGCCGTGCTCGACGGGCTTGCCTCTGAAAAAGAGAAATTGGATTATCTAGGTGAATGCTATGTACGAGGAACAAAAAAATATGACGAGAACGAAGTTTTTCAAACAAAAGCAAAGGCGATAACAAAAGAGCTTTACGAAAAAACTCCAGGTATTATCTTGGAACTTTATGAAAAATGTAAAGAAATAAATATTGCATATTTCAAAAACATCACGGCACGTCTCGGTTCGCATTTTGATGATTTCATTTTTGAAAGTGAAGCTGGTGTCGAAGGAAGCAAAATTGTGCGTGAAAATATAGGCAAGGTTTTCCTTGAGAGTGAAGGAGCGGTTATATTCAAGGGTGAAGATCGTGGTCTCCATACAAGAGTTTTTGTAAACAAAGAAGGGTATCCCACATATGAAGCGAAGGATATAGGATTACTTTCGCTTAAGTTTACGCGATTTTCCCCACACATTTCTATCTTGATTACCGACAACGAGCAGGCGCCGTATTATAAGGTGGTACTCGAGGCAGCAGGGGAGATACAGTCTCAATGGAAAGAGCGTTCTGTTCATCGGACTCACGGCAGAATGAGTTTCAAAGGGCAAAAAATGTCTTCACGACTTGGCGGTGTACCACTTGCAGCAACTCTTCTTGACGCCGTGGTTGATGAAGTCAAAGAAAAGGCTCCCGACGTTGACGAGAGAACTGCCAACCAAGTAGCTATCGCATCACTGAAATATTGCATCTTACGTTCTCGTGCTGGGAGCAATATAAACTTTGATCCAGACACCTCGCTTTCTTTTGAGGGTGAGTCCGGCCCATATCTGCAGTATTGTGCTGTGCGCGCCAAATCAATATTAGAAAAAGCAAAAGGGCTGGGCATGCAGGCGGATTCTCGTATGGAAAAGGGTGTTACCAATAATATTGAAAAGTTGCTCGCGCAATTCCCAAGCGTCGTTGAGCAAGCACTATCTGAGTGGGCACCACACTATGTGACAACATACCTACTCTCACTCGCGCAAGAATTTAATTCATGGTACGGAAATATGAAGATTGTTGATCAGGAAAATCCAGATTCTGGATATAACATTGCGATAACAGAATCAGTCAGTAATGTATTGCGAAATGGGCTCGCTCTTTTGGGAATGGAAGCTCCAGAGAAAATGTAACAGACGATATGAACAGCGATATTCCAAATTTTGAAGATATGGAGAATAGATTTGTGGATGGAGCGCCCATTGTCAAACGTGATATGGTTTTGTCTATCGTGTACAACCCGAAAACGGACGAAGTGCTTTGTTTGAAATGGAATGCTTTTGACTGGAAAACTCTTGTTACTGGTGGCATAGATCCCGGAGAAGATGCGGTGACCGCAGGAATGAGAGAAATAAAAGAAGAGACAGGATATACCAATGTGAAATTCCTGGGCGAGTGCGGCAAAGCAAAATCCAGTTTTTATGCTGCCAACAAGAAGGAAAACAGAATTTCAAATGCCACTGGGCTTGTCTTCGAACTCATTTCTGGAGACAAAATTGACACGAATGATGAAGAAAAGGAGAAACACCTGCCGTTTTGGATTCCTCGTAGCGAAGTTGCTTCGTATGTGAACATAGACTGGCAGTTATACCTTTTTGAGAGGGCTATAGCCTCTGGTTTGTTGGCGAAACTCCTCTAGTTTGACAACTTCATATCTATAAGGTATTATATTCGCAACTAAAAATACCTTATATGAAAAAAATTTTGTTTAGTGGTCTTACAAAGCATTACACGGAGCTCCAGACATGTGTTCGAGGTGAGTACGCTGTTGCCATTTGGGGCGGCGAACCTCAGATCGGCAAGAGGCTCATAGATTCAGAAAATGGTCTATGTAATGTTCCCTTTGTAAAAGAGGAATACGATATGATCGTTCTTGACCTCAAACATTTTGAAATGTTCAATCCATTCCAACAAATATGTTTGCTTAAGAAAGATGAAAAAACCTCGGCATGGGCAAAAGAAATGAAATTCATTTTAATTGTTGAAGATTACGAAAGAGGAAAAGTGCAGGAAAATTTCAATCAGTTCAAATCCAGTCTTTCCACTGACGCAAATGTGCAACCGAGCGATTACTTCACAATCGCAAGTATAAACGATATTTCAAAAACAATTTTTTTTAACTTTAAAAACCAATAGATGAAAAAAACCACAATAATTTTGAAAAAGTATGGTACAGATGTGCCTACTGAAACCGGAAAGTCGTTTGATGAGCCGCATGAGATGATCGATATCTCGGATAATATAAAATTGAAAAAGCGAAAACGAATCAATACGATTCCAAAAGAGCTTTGTCCTCAAGCGTATTGCAGAACAAATATTGCCAAGGCAAACGGCGGTGTCAGCGAAAGTAAAAAAATAAAGATAGGGCAAAATATGAGAGTTCGCCCAAAACACAAAAAGTAGTAAATTTTAAATACATTAAAGGTCGTCACACGTGGCGACCTTTTTTTCTTGCAAAAATCCTATTTTCTAGTATCCTCATAAGAAGGCAAAGAAGGAGCTATCACTCCGGAGCTTTGGGAAGAAATCATTTTGATCTAGACCCCAGCGGGTAAGCCCGTTATAGCTAAAATTGAGTCTGCCGTATTGGTAGAGAAACTAAGGTGGTACCGCGACTTGTCCGTCCTCTGACGGAAGAAACTCGCCCTTAGGAAATAATCATTTGATTGTTTTCTTAGGGCGATTTTTATTTGAACACTATGGCTGAACAGGAAACAAAACAAGACAAATCCTCACATGCTCTACGCGAAGAGCGTATTTTGGCGTATTGGAAAGAGCGCGACATTTTCCAAAAAACTCTCCTCAAAGAAAGTCCGAGAGGCGACTTCATCTTCTACGAAGGCCCACCAACAGCAAACGGTATGCCGGGAATTCACCACCTAGAATCTCGTGCATTCAAAGATATTTTCCCTCGCTACAAAACAATGCGCGGATTTCTCGTGCCTCGCAAAGCAGGCTGGGATACTCACGGACTTCCTGTCGAGCTCAAGATTGAGAAAGATCTCGAACTGAATTCCAAGAAAAAGATTGAAGAATACGGCATCTCAGCATTCAACAAAAAATGTAAGGAGAGCGTGCATGACTATGTCGGTGCGTGGGCGAGGTTTACCGAGCGCATGGGCTACTGGCTTGATTTTGATACTGCATACTTCACCTACACACCTCGCTACATCGAAAGCGTCTGGAAAATACTTTCTCATGCAAACGACAGAGGACTCGTCTACAAGGATTACAAAGTCGTCCCATGGTGTCCGCGTTGCGGAACAGGTCTTTCGTCTCACGAACTCGGGCAACCTGATGCGTACAAGGACGTGAAGGATTTGTCAGTAACAGTGAAATTCAAAGTTGTCGGACAAGAAAATACATATCTGCTCGCGTGGACGACAACGCCGTGGACATTGCCGGGGAACGTGGGGCTTGCTGTTGGTAAAGATATTGAATA
>CAZSFR010000035.1:0-5301 GCA_964606295.1 uncultured Candidatus Saccharibacteria bacterium | reverse complement strand
ATTATGAAAGACATACAATTTCATGGTTGGTATATCACCCATCCAGGAGAAGCGCCAGCTATACCCTGGCTTATGATTATCGTTCCTTTTGTCATGTATTTTATTTTCATGGCAATTATCACTGCGCTTGGCAGAAATGATTCAAAAATTGAAGATGTGCTCCGATCTTTGAAAATTACACCTTCATGGGAATCGGCTAGCTGGAGACTTTTAGTCACACTCTCAACAGTCTCAGCGCTTTCACGTACGTTGTATGCCTTGAAAACAATCGATCTTGCAGTAATCATGGTCTTAATTTGCACCGTGATTCTCACGTTCGTCTTTGGTTTCAATAAAATCAAAGCAGCTGCAATTCCATATGCGTATTTTGCATGTATGGTAGCAATTTTCCTACTGCCGACGTGGCAACACCAAACACCACTGTTTCTGGTTCCTGCGCTATTAGGACTTATTGCAGGATATTTTGTTGGCAGGATAAATGGTGTCGAAGAAATTATAGACAAAAAAATTAGAGATTAGGAGGTGGTTATCATCTCCATCACCTAGGAAAGTCGATTGCAAAAATCGACTTTTTTTATTTCTTATAAACTTCTCTCGCAAGTTTACAATACTCACACTCGTCTCCGCCACCATAGAGTTTTGCATTGCAAACTCCCGTCGTCCATTCACCACACTTGAGCAATTTGTCATAATCTTCTATATCACGAATGAGCAAATCGATTTGTTCACCACCGACATGTGTCGCGTATATCATGTTTTTGTCCCCAGCTTTTGATTCGAGGAAATACAGTTTCGAAGATACGACATCCTTCTTGTAACGTCCACGAATAAGGTACGAATACATTGCGAGCTGACGCATATATGTCGAGAGTCTACCTTCGTCATCAATCTTTTCTATGACACCAGAGGTTTTCGACGAACCAGTTTTGAAATCAGTTACAGATACTGTCCCATTGGAAAAGTTTTCTGTAAGGTCTATTTTCCCGTACAGGTTGAGATGCGAAAATCGTGGATCTTTGAAGGAAACTGGTCGCTCGCTCTCACGACTTGGCGCGAGGTCTTCGTAAGAAGCTTTTATCCAGTTCAAAACAATCTCTACTCCGTCATTTATAAGTTTCGGCAATATTCTCTGGTCTTCGACGCCTTCTTTCTCAAAACTTCTTTCTATGACGTCCCTGATTGCTTTCTCACTGGGTATTTTGTCAGCCTTCAAAACCATTTCTATCGCAGAGTGAACAGCAGACCCAAGCGCGAGAGAGTCGCTTTTGATTTCTGGCAATTGCAAAAAGTTTCTAAAATACCATTTCCAAGGACATTCAAAAAAGTTATTGAGAAGAGACACAGATACATTCCTACTGTCATATTCATCGATGACAAGTGCTTTCATTTTTTCAAAATCTTCACCTTCTGGCACGGTCTCGCTTCGCGTATAAATATCTGGCCCATTGGCAAGCAACTCTTCTTCTGTTTCACTCGCATTCTTTTTCACAAAATGCACATCTCCCAATTCTCGTATCACTTGTGCGAGTTGGAGTTCTGCACCTTTGTAATCCTGTTGTGCGTACGAAATCGTGCAATGCTTTTTGGCACGAGTTATCGCTACATACACTTCCCGCTTTGCGACTGCCATATCCTTCTCTTCAACCTTTTCTTTCAAAATCTCCGGCAAAGTGAAGCCACCCTTTTTCGAAGACATGAGCGTTTCTTCATTCATATGTGCGATCCACACTGCTTCAAATTCAAGTCCTTTCGAGCGATGGAGAGTCATCACTTGCACGCCTTTGTGTGAGCCAAATGTCGCAAGCGGTATGTGCAGATTGTAATCTTCTAATCGCTTGAGATATTCCAAAAACTCTTGAAGCGTTTCGTGCGGATTCACAAGTGTTCGCATTTCTGCAAGATGAAAAATTGTTCGGAGAGCTTCCGCGTTTTCCAAAAGTTTTTCATGACCTTGCGCGTTTTTGATCAGAAGCTCATTTCCTACAAAACTCAAAAAAGCCATTAGGCCTGTCTTGTTTGACTCCTCTATATATTGCAAAAGTTTTTTACCCCAAACAGCGATTTCGTTTTGTTCTGTAAATAAGCCTTCGCCCGCACCACTGTTTACCACATCCCCAATGGAAATATCTTTGGGTTTTATGCTTCGAAAAAACTTATGCGCGGATATCGCAGAGATGCCAGAGATACTATCGAAAAGCGTTTCAGATAACGCAACGACGTCATTGGGATTGGAAATAACTTTCAAAACCTTGCGAAAACTAGCAACGGAACGACTCTCGAAAAAAGATTGGCTTTCTCCGGAAGATACAGGGACACCCTGACTCCGCAATGTCGTGATAGCACTTCTAACGTGGTGATTCTTTGGCACCAACACGACACACTCTTTCGGGTCAACTCCGTCCGCAAAGAGTTTTTTGAAATACTGCGCGGACGCTATTATCTCGTCACGAGGATACGCGTATTCCGCCAAAACAATTTCTCCAATATCTTTTGTATTGCTATGCAATTTTTCTTTTGTGAGTTCACTCGCAAGCAATGTGTCAGCAAGATCTAGTATCGGAGCAGTCGAGCGGTAGTTCTCGACGAGCGTGATGAGTTTTGCTTTCCCAAACGCAGTTTTGAAATCTTCAAAATACGAGAGGGACGCACCACCAAATCCATATATGAGTTGCCTGTCATCTCCCACAACAAATATATTTGGCTTCTCGACATCTGCCCACACAGCTTTGAGAAAACTATTCTGCACACCAGACGAATCTTGATGCTCGTCGACAAGGATATACAGAAAGTTTTCTTTTATATCTGCACAGACGTCACCGCTCTGCTCGACAAGCTCTACGGCATACCTGAGCGCGTCATCGTAATCCATGAAAAGTCTCTCGAGCTTTTCTTTTTCATACTCTTCGTAAAATTCCACTACTTCGCTAGTTCGCGCAAGTGCCTCTACTTTCTTCACTATTTCTTTTTTGAGTTCACCTTTCGTCGGACCCCGTGACGATATGCTGTCGGGATCACTTTCGAGACTTTGCATTTCCTTTTTTATTTCCTTTTGAAAATCCTGTGGTGTCATCCGCTCGCGTTTGAGCAATGATATAAGCGACTTGATATCACTGAAATAAGTAGCAGGATTTCCTCGTGGACGAATGTGCTTCCATTCACGCGAATGAAGAAGTTCATCTATCAGAAAAACAGATTCTCTGTCATCGAGAAGTTTCGGCATATTTGTAAATCCAAGATTGAGATAGTGCTTTTCAATTAGCTCAATTGCAAAACTGTGAAATGTCGCAACACGCACATCGTGTGCATTGGAACCCATGTACGTCTCGAGCCTTTTTCTCATCGCCTTGACTCCAGAGCGAGTAAACGTAAGGCAAAGGATTCCAGAAGCTGAGGTATCTGTTTTCGTCAGAATATTTGCGATGCGGAGCGCCAAGACCTGTGTTTTGCCCGTCCCCGGACCTGCGATCACCATGACCGGACCCTCGGTCGAATCCACTGCGTCTTTTTGGGCAGGATTGAGCTCTTTGTAGGCATCGAGAAATACTTCGTTTGTCATGTGCTCATAGTATAACGCGCCGGAAGCACTTCATGAAATATGGTATAGTGAACAAAATTAATTCACAAAAAATTTAAATACTCACTTATGCATCCAATACTCGTATTCTTCATCTTGCACTGGTACTTATCTTTGCTTCCTCAGACACTTTTCATGCATCGTTATGCAGCGCACCAAATGTTTACCATGTCTCGTCGCTGGGAAAAGTTTTTCTTTGTTTTTTCCTTCATCATGATGGGGCCGTCCTATTTGAGCGCTTATATCTACGGCATTCTCCACCGATTACATCATGAAAACTCAGACACTGAAAATGATCCTCATTCACCAAAGTATGAAATGAATCCGTTTCGACTAATGTGGAAAACAAGGACAGTGTATCGTACTATCGGCAATGGTACATACAAGGACAACGACGGCAACGCTGTCGAAGGAAAATTCAAGAAAAATCTTCCTGAATGGAAGTCGTTTGAGAATTTCGCAACGCATCCTCTCACACGAATTACATGGGCGCTTCTCTACATCGGATTTTATTTCCTCTTCGCTTCGGGAGATTGGGCATGGTTTCTCCTTCTGCCAATACAGCTTGTAATGGGTCCATTTCATGGATTCATTATCAATTATTTTGCTCATTTGGTAGGATATCGAAACTACGATATGGAGAACACATCACGGAATTTTCTTCCTGTTGACATACTTATGCTCGGGGAGAGTTACCACAACAACCACCACAAACTCCTTTCGCGGCCAAATTTTGGTGTCAGATGGTTCGAGATTGATCCAATCTATCCGATCATCAAAATACTGCATTGGCTCAAAATTATACGATTAAAAAAATAAAACAAAAAGCGGTGCGCACTTGTGCGCACCGCTATTTTATTTCTTGTATTATGAAGTCGTCGTTTCTGGTGCGAGAATTTCTTTCGGCTGAACTATCGGGAATTCGGCACTCTCGCCGTTTGCATGCATGCGCAACTTTTCATAGATATACGCAAGTATGATGATCGTCATCGGCATCGTAATGATAAGTCCTGCAAACGCAAGGATTGCTCCTACAACGTTGAAAGCAATCAGAAGTATCGTTACCACGACAAGTTTCCGTCGGGAGCCCTTGGTCATTCGCGCCGCTTCTTTGAGTGCCTGCACGGGCTTCTTATTCTGATCGACGACAATGTACTGATAGAAGTAAAACACTGACATATACCACAACGACAGTCCAATTGCGACAACGAAAGCAATGCCCGCAGCTGTACCTATGGTAGCAAGTCCAGACATCATTCCTCCGCCGGCAAAAAATGCTCCTGCAAATATCGCGAGTATAACAATAAAAAGCAGTACTATCGGCAATGCAAAAAGTATAGACGCACCGAGATATTTCCAAAATCGGGTTTTCGGAACAAGAAAATGCTTCCACCCCACCTCTTCATTGCGAGCAATGCGGATACCAATGTAAGCAAACCCCATACTTATAAATATCTGAAGAATTGACCAGATAAACTGGAGTATATCCATCGAAATCGATGTTTCTCCCATTGGCTGACGAGAGAAGAGTGCAGAAATGATGAGTAAAATGATCGTTGCGGGCACCAAAACCTTCCATGAGGTTTTGAGCTTCATCCATGCGAATCTAAACGCCTCTCTGATCGAGAATATACTCCTGATTGTGTTGTTTTCCATATGTGTCTAGTATACCAAGCGATTATTGTGTTGTCATTCTAACTGTGTTTTATTTCTTCCATAAAGTATTC
>CAZSFR010000034.1:0-5316 GCA_964606295.1 uncultured Candidatus Saccharibacteria bacterium | reverse complement strand
TGTCCCAATTGCAGACATTATGAACGCCTGTCTTACCGCAATCCTTTGAAACTCTGGCATCGTTTATGCATGTGCGACACCGGTGGCCACAATCATGAAGGGAATTGCCCGAATGAATTTGAAACATCCTACGCTCCAGATCGGCCGGAGAAAGTCTATTGCGAAAGCTGTTATCAAAAGGAAGTGTTGTAGATTCTTCGAAAGTATTACTGCGCTTGTCCGAAGCAGTGGTGAAGGAGGGTCAGAAAGAAGTCTTGTAAAAATACTTTTTTTGCTATACTCTGGTTTGTATGGTTACGCACGCAATAACTGAAGATATTGTTATCTACAAAGGCCCAAAAGGCAACGTCACTCTCCGTGCGCAGGTGGAAAAGGACACTATGTGGGCGAGTCTCAGTCAAATTGCGGATCTTTTCGGCGTCCAAAAGGCCGCAGTTTCTAAACATATAAAAAATATCTATCAAACGGGAGAACTATCCCAAAGGGCAACTGTTTCCATTTTGGAAACAGTTCAAAATGAGGGTAAAAGAACCATACATCGATCTATGGAATACTATAATCTAGATGTGATGATTGCTGTCGGATACCGAGTTAACTCAAAGCAGGCAACAACTTTCCGTAAATGGGCCACCGAAACGCTTCGTGATTTTATGCTTCATGGATATGTACTCAATCGGCAGAGACTTATTGAGTCAAAGCAAAATACTATCAAAGGTCTAGAAAAAACAGTTGATTTGATACGTACTGTGGCAAGCAGAAAATATCTTGAGCAAGACGAGATAGTAAGTCTCCTCGATGTCATTAAGGGATATGCTCACTCATGGTTTTTACTGCAAGAATATGATGAGGGTTCTCTTACTCTTTCTACAAGTACAAAGAAAGTCACGAAGCAGTTGGCATATGAGAGCGCCCGGCATGCGATAGATGCATTGCGTGTTGAGCTGGTAAATAAAGGCGAGGCATCGGATTTGTTTGGCAATGAACGCGATGGGACATTTGCTGGAATACTTAAGTCAATTTATCAGACATTCGGAGGAAAAGAATTGTATAAAAGCATAGAGGAGAAGGCGGCTCATCTTTTGTATTTTATTATCAAAGACCATCCTTTTTCAGACGGCAACAAACGTATTGGATCGTTTTTGTTTATCATATTTCTCCAACAAAACGGCATATTGAGAAATAAAAACGGAGAGAAGAAATTGCATGACAATACACTCGTCGCTCTGGCGCTTCTTGTAGCAGAAAGCAATCCAAAAGAAAAAGAGCAGATTGTTGCCCTTATAACCCAGCTAATACGGTAATTCATATTTATGGCAATTATCATTAAAACTCCAGAGGAAATCGATATTCTACGTGAAGGCGGGAAGCGCTTGGGACGCATTTTGGCTCTCGTGGGGGCTATGGTGGTGCCTGGAGTGACCACCAAGGAGCTCGATGTCTATGCAGAAAAGCTCATACGCAAAGGCGGAGACGAGCCTGCATTTTTGGGCTACACACCGGAAGGAGTGTCATATCCGTATCCTGCAAGTCTCTGTGTCTCGATCAATAGTGAAATCGTCCATGGCATACCTCTGTCTGACCGTGTTTTGAAAGAAGGGGACATTGTTTCTATTGATCTAGGACTCAAACACAAAGGACTTTTCACAGATCACGCGATTACTCTCTCTGTCGGCAAAATTTCAAAACAAAATCAAAAGTTGCTGGATGTCGGTCGCGAGGCGCTCTATGTTGGTATTGCAGAGGCGCTAGCAGGCGGTAGAGTCGGCGATATCGGATATGCAATTGAGAAATTCGTGAAGCCGTATAAGTTTGGGATTATTCGCGGACTCTCTGGTCACGGTGTTGGACGCGCGATTCACGAGGATCCGTTCATCCCAAACTACGGCAAGAAGGGAACAGGTGAGAAACTTGTTGCAGGCATGGTTGTAGCAATCGAGCCGATGCTCTCGGAAGGGACTTGGGAAGCTAAACTTATGCCAGACGATTATACATACACGACAGAAGATGGTACGAAAGCGGTGCACTTCGAGCACACAGTTCTCATCACTGACGGTGAACCAGAAATTTTGACGCAAGCATAAACAAAAAACCTCCCGTCGGGAGGTTTTTTGTTTATGCTGCTTTGTTCATTTTTTCTGGAACTTGAGATTCTTTTTCCATTTCAGCAACAACGGTTTCCAAAGTTTTATCACCAGGAATTTCTTTCATAATAACTGGTTGTTTCAATTCACGCTCTAGTTCAATTATACGAGCTGCCTCAGCAAGCATTACATGTCTCTTGTCGAGTAATTCTTGATTTCTTATTTTTGCATTTGCGACACTGTTCTTTGTATCAATTTCTATTTGCTTACTTTTTGCTTTCCTACCATCCATCTCCTCAAGCATTTCTCTGTCGAGCCTATTTTGCTCCTTCATAGCTGTGACACCAAGGATGTCATCGATTCTTTTCATTATGTTGAATTTCAT
Organism: uncultured Candidatus Saccharibacteria bacterium; assembly: GCA_964606295.1. GTDB lineage: Bacteria > Patescibacteriota > Minisyncoccia > Phycocordibacterales > UBA9973 > JAGOPB01. Next base: position 2,850 of record CAZSFR010000034.1, on the reverse strand, counting down.
AATAGTATTATATCACTAATATTAGAAAAAGTCAAATGCCCCTGTTTTTCCATCCTCATTTTACCATACATGCGCTATAATAAAGTGTATGGAAAATCCCTTTGGCGCGATGCCAAAATTCAAATCACCGGAAGAGGAACTTGCGTTCCTTCGTGCGCATGTGCAAATGAAGGAAAGTGAAGCGCTATCCCAAAACAAAGATGCAAATCGTGAGCGAATTGCCCGTGAAGCAATTATGGATTACAAAGATGTGAAGCCGGGAGATGCGCTCCATGATTCACACAAGATGTCTCAGAAGGAAACAGAAGCAATCGTTCTTAATCTTCAACCAGAAACGCACGACGCAAAGATGGAAGAACTTCTCGCCATACTTCTGAGTAAAGGAATTCGCAACGCACTTGAGGTTGTGGACAAAATGAACAATCCTCATATAGATGACGACTTCCATCGCTTTTTGGTGCAATACATTCATTCAGTGGGGAATGTCCCAAATTTAAAAGAAAAGACTCCTCTTTGGAAATCACTCCACATCAAACTTTTTGCGATTACATTACCATCCCCGAATACATCAAGTGAAGAGAAAAAGGGTTTCAAGGATTTTATAGGTGCAATGGAACAGTTTTATTCTGGTATGCTATCTGTTCGTTCAGACGAGCAGAATCATGAGCGCAATTATTATACACTTGAAATAGCGTTATCTAGTTCGAGCGATGAGGTGGTTATTTATGCTGGTATCCCTGAGGCACGTGTCGATCTTTTTGAAAAGCAAGTTCTTGCATTTTACGATCACGCGAAAGTGACGGAAGTTGCAGATGATTACAATATTTTCAACGTAGGTGGCGTTGCAGTCGGAGCATATGCACGTCAGGCATACAAGCCAGTTTTTCCAATCAAGCTTTATGAGGAAATAGACCACGACCCGATGAATCCTATCTTGAATGCATTTTCAAAATTGCAAAAAGTTGGTGAAGGGGCAGCAATACAATTTGTGATTGCTCCTGTCGGGGATGAGCATATACGGACGTACCATCGTATCTTGGATGAAGTCAAAGACGGCAAATCTATCCGCATGGGATTTCGCCTCTTTGGTGAATTCAATGAAGAAGTACGTTCAGTTACACGTGATCTTATTTGGGGAAAGGATGATGACAAGAAAGAAGACAAAAAGGTGCAAGACCGTTCCGTCGAAGCTATCACAAACAAAGTGAAGAGCACGCTTCTCGCTTCTACGATACGTATCGTAGCATCTGCGGAAACCAAAAGTCGCGCAGAAGCGATTCTTCTTGATCTCGAGTCAGCTTTTAATCAATTCGCCGATACCAATTCAAATAGAATACTCTTTACTCGAGTTTCTTCGGGTGGTATAAAAAGATTTTTTCATGAATATACATATAGACTTCTCAAGCAGGGTGAGCAGATGATGCTTAACATAAAAGAACTTGCAACACTATTTCATTTTCCTGTCGGCATCGCGGGTGCGCCACAACTTAAAGAAGCAAAAGCGGGTATGGCTCCGGCGCCTATGGAAATGCAAAGTGATGGAATACTCCTCGGCATCAATGAATATCGTGGCAAGGAGACAGAGATACATTTCTTACCCGAAGATCGCTTGCGACACTTCTACATGATCGGTCAGACAGGTGTGGGTAAAACGACCCTCTTTCTCAATATGATTATTCAGGATATCAAAAACGGCGATGGTGTCTGCTATATTGATCCACACGGCACAGACATCAACACTATTTTGGCAAATATTCCTCCTGAGCGTATTGACGACGTCATCTATTTCGATCCTGCGTACACGCCTCGTCCGATGGGGCTCAACATGCTCGAGTACGATCCAAACTACCCAGAGCAAAAGACTTTTGTGGTCAACGAACTCATGGGTATTTTCAACAAACTGTTCGATATGAAAACGGGAGGAGGAGCGATGTTTGAACAATACTTCAGAAACTCAGCATTTTTGGTTATGGAAGACCCTGAAAGTGGATCAACCTTACTTGAAATCACCCGCGTGCTCGCTGATTCGGAATTTAGAAAAGCGAAACTCGCGAAGTGCAAAAATCCGATCATCAAACAATTTTGGACAAGCGCAGAAGAGACAACAGGGGATCAGTCACTTGCAAACTTCGTGCCGTATATCAGTTCCAAATTCGACAACTTCATCTCAAACGATATTATGCGTCCCGTTGTGCTTCAGCAGAAATCAGTTTTCAACTTCCGTAAAATAATGGATGAGAAAAAAATTCTTCTTGTGAATCTTTCGAAAGGACGTCTCGGTGAAATCAACGCAAACTTGATAGGACTTGTCCTCGTCGGTAAACTCCAGATGGCTGCTTTGTCGCGTGTGGACATGTTTGGCAAAGACTTTCCTCCGTTTTATATGTATATAGATGAATTCCAAAACGTAACGACAGATTCTATTTCATCTATTCTCTCAGAAGCTCGCAAGTATCGTCTGTCGCTCAACATCACGCACCAGTATCTAGCACAACTCGAGGATTCGATCAAAGACGCTGTTTTCGGTAACGTGGGTTCTATCGCAGCATTTCGTATTGCAAGCGAAGATGCCAAGTTTATTGAACCGCGCTTCGCACCTATTTTCACCGCAGAAGACATGATGAAGATTGATAACAGAAACGCATACATGTCGATGCTCGTAAAAGGCTCTCCAACAAAACCGTTCAACATGCGTACACTCGCACCATCTGAAGGAAGTGCCAAAAACTTGGAGAAAATGAAAGAACTTTCTTATCTCAAATTTGGACGTCCACGCGAGGAAGTTGAAGCAGAAATTATGGAGCGTTTTTCATCGTCACAATAAGACATGGCACAACCAGAGAAAATCTC
>CAZSFR010000033.1:0-5512 GCA_964606295.1 uncultured Candidatus Saccharibacteria bacterium | reverse complement strand
TTATGGAGCGTTTTTCATCGTCACAATAAGACATGGCACAACCAGAGAAAATCTCTAGTTGTACAAGACTGTCTTTTTTGTTAGTATCATTCTATTATTCGTTAATCATTACTGCTCTTGAAGCAGTCTTTTATTTCCATGGAGAAAACACTTATCATCTTCAAACCTGACGCAATCCAGCGAGGCATTATGGGAGAAATACTTACTCGATTTGAGAAAGCAGGGCTCAAGGTTGTCGGCATGAAAATGATGCAGCCTGACAAATCGCATTACCACAATCATTATGAGGGTATTGGAAAAATGATTTCTCGCCGCGGACAGAAGGCATTCGACGTCACGCTCGACATGATGATGGAGGGTCCCGTCATTCCCGTTGTTCTCGAAGGTATTGAAGCTGCGTCACTTGTCCGAAAAATGGTAGGAGCGACAGAGCCAAAAGCAGCACTTCCCGGAACTATTCGAGGCGATTACTCTCATATGAGTTTTGGACACGCTGATGCGAACGAGATTGGCATTCCAAATCTTATCCACGCCTCTGGTGATGCTGAAGAAGCAAAGCAGGAGATCGTGCACTGGTTCAAAGAGAGCGAACTCTATTCTTACGAAACAGCCCACGAGAAATTTACACAAACAAAGAAGAAATAATATGAAAAAAGGCCGCAATGATGCGGCCTTTTGCTTGGATACATTTTTCCAAATTGTCTAGATTGCGCATTTTGAACACGTTGCTATAATAAACATAGGATTATTTGAGAACGATTGCCTAGAACACATTTTTCATGAGAGCGTGGCATGGGGGTGTCCCTTGGGATAGTCTCTCCACTTCTCACCTAGCATTTGAGGCTATGGCAATCCATTCTTGATAGTCCTAAAAAGAACCCATTCACTTTTGTGCGATGGATTTTTTTTGTTTATACGTGCTAAAATAGGGTAATGATAAGTAAACGAAAGCTCATCAAAGAGGCGCTCGTGATAGTTGCCTTGATTGCTATCATAAATGCTCTAGCCGGATACTTTCATTGGTATTGGAGTGTTTGGTGGTTTGATATGCCGATGCATTTTGCAGGAGGATTCTTTATTGGAATGCTTTCTTTGTATATAATGCGCCGTTCGATTCTGCTCGCACAAGAAAAAGGTAAATATATACGCACCTTCTTCATAGTGCTTCTGAGTACACTCGTCATGGGTATTTTGTGGGAAGTATTTGAATTTTTGATGCAAGGTGGATTTTCTGGAAGTCTCGCAAGTCCAGTAGATTCGCTCTCTGATATTTGTTTTGATTTGGCTGGCGGGGCACTGGCAATAATGATTTATTTGCCACAACGTAAAAATATAACTAACGAGAGCAACAACAATGTCCAAACAACTTAAACTCACTTTTGTAACGGGGGCTGGTACTGTCACAGGTGCCAATTTTTTGCTGGAAAACATATCAGGGGGTGTTGGCGAGTCCCAGAAATTTCTGATTGATTGTGGACTTATCCAAGGCTCATCTGTTGCAGATCCGGAAAATTGGAAACCATTTGCATATGACCCCGCTTCGATTGATATTCTCTTTATTACGCACGCACACATTGATCACATCGGACGCATTCCCAAATTAATTCATGATGGATTCAAAGGACGTATCATTTCTACAGAGCCAACAAAAGATATTACGAAAATAATGCTTGAAGACACTGTTGGCATACTCTCACATGACCGTGAACATGATTTGCATACGATATATACAAATGAAAATGTTATGAAAGCGATGTCGTTGTGGGAAACGGTCCCACGACATCAAGTGATCAACATAGAGGGTGGATTCCAGGTGCGGTATTTGGAAGCGGGTCACGTGCTCGGATCTGGTATGGTAGAGATTGTCTATGAAGGAAAGAAAATAGTTTTCACTGGTGATCTAGGCAACTCACCATCCCCGATACTTCCAGACACAGAGGTTGTTGTTGATGCGGACTATCTCATCATGGAAAGTGTGTACGGTGACCGTAACCATGAACACAGGGATGAGCGCCGAAAACTCCTTGAGGAAGTGATTGAGAACAATTACAAGAACAAGGGGACACTTATCATCCCGACTTTTTCTCTTGAGCGAACGCAGACACTTCTTTTTGAGATTAACAATTTTGTCGAAAACGATCGTGTACCCATCATGCCGATATTTCTCGATTCACCTCTCGCAATAAAGCTCACCAAAGTGTACGAAACATACAAGGAATATTTCAACGAAGAAGCACAAAAATTGATTAAGTTTGGAGATGATATTTTCTATTTTGAGGGTTTACGGAACACGATGAAAACTGATGACTCAAAAAATATTGTACATATTTCTGATCCAAAAATAATCATCGCTGGCTCCGGCATGTCAAACGGGGGACGCATCGTTCATCATGAGAAAAATTATCTTCCATTCGAGAACAATACACTCCTTCTCACGGGATATCAGTCCGTGGGGACACTCGGGCGTTACATAGAAGACGGCGCGTCATCTGTCCGTATCATGGGCGAAGATATTCCTGTCCGAGCTCATGTTGTCAAAATAAGTGGTTATTCTGGACACAAAGATGGAGATCATCTTGTTGAATTTGTTGCGAGTACTGCGGATACAGTGAAAAAAGTTTTTTGTGTTATGGGGGAACCGAAGTCAGCACTTTTCTTGGTACAGCGTCTGCGAGACTATCTCGGCGTGAATGCTTCTGCGCCAAACGCAGGGGATAGCGTGATATTGGAATTTTGATGAATAATTAATAATTCTCTTTTAACTTTTAACTTTTAACTAACATATGACTGAATTTGATAAACATGCACATAGAGTAATCAAGATTGGCGTTGCTGGCGCATCTGAAACAGGACGTTGTGGAGTTGACGCGCTCGAGATAGCCAAGGCTCTCGGTGAAGATATGGCAAAACGGGGCATTATTATGCTCACCAATACTACAACAGGGTTTCCACTCTGGTGTGCGAAAGGATGCAAGGAAGCTGGTGGTACAGTCATCGGATTTTCTCCCGCCGCGAGTGAAAAAGAACACAGAGAAATATACCGATTGCCAGTGGATTTCATGGACTTGATTATCTACACAGGATTTGGATTTGTTGGACGCGACCTTCTTTTTGTACGAAGCGCAGATGCCGTAGTGATAGGTTGTGGAGAAATAGATACATTTCATGCCTTCACAATAGGATATCAAGACAAAAAACCCGTGGGAGTGCTCGATGGTCCATGGCAAACACCAGGATTGATTCGTGGATTATTGGAAGGAGATACAGCAAATCCTCTGCTTCACTACAACAAAGACCCCAAGAAATTGCTTGAGGAACTTATCAAGGATGTTGCGAAAGCCAAAGCAGATATATCTCACGAATTCATGTAAAACAAAAACATCTGCCGAGGCAGATGTTTTTTAGAAGGCTATTATGCAACCGACTTCACTATTTTTTCAAAAATGGTAGGGTGATTTTCTGCGAGATCTGCGAGAATTTTGCGGTCAAGTTTGATACCTTTCTTCTTGAGAGCATCCATGAGTTTGCTGTAACTTATGCCATGCGCACGACTACCAGCATTGATCTTCACTTGGAAGAGAGTGCGGGCATCCGCTTTTTTGTCTTTGCGGTGAACGAACATATATGTCTCTGCGTGAACAAGCGCCTCTTTTGCTTGTCGCTCTTTTGTGCTTCGTCCGAAGCGGTAGCCCTTTGCACGCTTGAGAACATTTCGTCGTCGTTTGAGTGCGTTAACTCCTTTTTTTACTCGTGTCATAAGTCAGTTGATAGATGTTAGTTTATAGTTGATAGAAAATTAATTGAAAGGTAGTACTCTACTCTTATCTTTGTTTGAGAGAGTGATTTCCTGCCCGCGACGCTTCAAAAGATTCTTCGAGCGTCGAGCGCGTGAATTGAAATGGTTTCGTCCCGGCTTCATAACCATGAGCTTACCGCTCTTTGAAACGCGAACTCGTTTTGAAATTGATTTGTTTGTTTTCATATGTTTGTTTTATTTCTCTTTCTCTAATGTGATCATGTATCCCTTTGGAGATTTCTTTACCGGATCTGCCACTTTGTAGGGGACAGTGATAAGGTGGAGAATTCTTTCGAGGCGTTCTTTGAGGAATGCTTCCTGCATGAACTTCATACGGCCAGAAAGGAAAAGTTCGATTTTGATGCGGTGTCCTTCTTTGAGCCACTCAGATACTTTCTTTGCTTTGAGTCCGAGGTCGTGCTCACCGGTGACTACCTTGATCTGTACTGATTTTGTCTCAGTCGCCTTGGCACTTGCTTTGGCTTTCTTTTCTTTCTTGCTCTGCTCGTATTGGAATTTACCGTAATCGGCTATTTTTGCAACAGGAGGGGCAGTATTCGGTGATATCTCGATGACATCGAGCCCTTCCTCGTGAGCTTTGGCAAGTGCTTCAGATAGAGTAACAACCCCAAGGTTTTCTCCGGCGCTTCCGAGGAGGCGAACCTCCTTTGCCCGTATTTGATTGTTGATGCGAAAATAGCTACTCAAGGTATTTGGGTTTCCAATGAAACGTTGCAATTTTAGGCTATTTAGGAGGAAAAGTCAAATAAAACTCATATATGTTAGAATTTAAGGGTTTATGGAATATATCGGCAACAGAAAAGCAGGACATGACTACTCACTCGAAGAGAGCCTCGAAGCAGGCATCGAGCTTTTTGGCTATGAGGTCAAATCCATCCGCGCCAAACACGGCTCGCTCACAGGCGCCTACGTCCTCGTCCGAGGCGGTGAAGCGTATCTTGTAAATGCCTTTATTCCACCGTTCCAAGAAAAAAATGCTCCGGAGACATATGATCCGAGACGCACGCGCAAATTGCTTCTCAACAAAAAAGAACTCGCGGAATTGGCGCAGAGAGAACGCGAAGGAGGATTGACTTTGGTGCCACTGTCGTTGTATAATAAAGGAAGAAAACTAAAGCTTCAGGTGGCAGTTGCGCGAGGAAAGAAAAAAAAGGATAAGCGCGAGACACTGAAAAAGCGCACGACGGATCGTGAGATGCGCCGAGAGCATAAGTTTCGTTAACATGGGGATGCTAGGCATCGACAAAGAAGTTACTTTTCACTATGCGTGTCGAGTAGGTATGTGCTCTCGTAAAACGCCGTACAAAAACTAAATGCAAACGCATTTTCTGCAATAAAGTCTCCTTACTTCGGTAAGGCTGACCTTGCATTCGTTCCTGCGTAAGCACGAACGGACATCCCGGGCGATGACATCTGATAATCATCCGAGGTGTAAAACATCAGGTTACGGATATGTGTTGTTCGACACACTTCCCGACAATGAAGAACTCGGTTTCTGTATATCTTGTCTCAATCTAAGTACAGCGACTTAAACAAATCGATTTTGACTACGCACGTAGATGTATTGATAAGGCTTCTTTGCACGGGGGTTCAATTCCCCCCATCTCCACACATATAAAAAAACTCATCCCATTGATGAGTTTTTTTTATTTCTCATTATCACGTTTTTTTGCTATATTCGTTATATATGGATAT
>CAZSFR010000032.1:0-5562 GCA_964606295.1 uncultured Candidatus Saccharibacteria bacterium | reverse complement strand
TCATAAAAGATCTTTACGTCCCAGAGGGACTTCATCAATCACGCGGCGTCGCTCCATCAGACTTTCGTCCATTGTGGAAGATTCTCGACTGCAGCCACCCGTAGGTGTATGGGCCGTGTCTCAGTCCCATCGGTGGGGGTCAGCCTCTCAGCTCCCCTAAGCGTCATAGCCTTGGTAGTCTTTTACACTACCAACTAGCTGATACTCCGCAGGCCTTTCCCAAAGCGATAAATCTTTACTCTTGCGAGACCATCGCGTATTAGTCCACCTTTCGATGAATTATTCGCGACTTTGGGGGAAGTTCCTACGTGTTACTACCTCGTTCGCCACTAATCTGCGAACCTAATCCACCACTTGATTCCTCTTGTATTGCTACTCAAAGTTTCTCATAGTTTCATAGGACAGATTCGTTCGACTTGCATGCCTTAACCACGCCGCCAGCGTTCATCCTGAGCTAGGATCAAACTCTACTTTAAAAACAGGTAGACTCAAGGTCTACTGTTTACAGAACGAAACAGAAGAAAATGTATTTCTCTCTGCTCCGTTTTTACTACTCAAAAAAACGTTTGGTGTTTTTATTCTTGCACTAATTCTAGTTAACGTATAACTGGTTTCAATTAAAATGACAATGAATGAAATAGCACCCACCACTACGGATAGATGCGAGGCAAAGTATAGACGAAAGCCTTTGGGAAGTCAAGGGTTTCTCTGCGGTATAAAAATAGCCCTTATTCGTTGCAAAATAAGGGCCTTTTGAAATTAAAACTTCTTAAGTAGCTGTGGGTACATGAGCGGTCAGATTTTGTAATGCCAGACGCATCGCTGGCCCATCGCAGAGTTGCTTCATCGCACCCTGATGCCACTTTGCCGAATACCATTTTTTGACATGGACAGCATGTGAAGAAACGCAAATGATTTCTCCACAATCAATTCCCTTACCCTCTTCAATGTAATGCACTGTCGATCGAAGCGCTTCCTGTCCTGAGTCTATTGCTACTTTCACTGCATGACGACCAGTAAAGCGTGGTCTGCCGTCTTGTTCGATTGTCAAATCAGCGGGATGTACATTGATTATCTTTTTTGGAAACTGACGAAGAAAAGAATCCGGCACAATCAACATGAATCCTGAACAAATGATCAAGTCAGGTTCGTATTTTGCAATGCATTGATGTACAACTGCAAAATATTCTTCCCGCATCCTCCCGTCTTTCAGTGTTGCATTCTTCCACTTACAAAAAGTTTGCAAGGAAAAAATCTCACATTGGAAATCTTTTGGCGCAAGTTCATTAAAAAATTCTATGGCTGTCGCATCTTCGTTGTCGGTAAATGCACCGATAATTTCATATGTGAGATCACAATTTTTGTCATGATCTACGAGATATCTGACTGCGCTTGCTGAGCCAGAAAAGAGCACGAAGACTCTCAATTTTTTGGGTTGCTGTAATAGTGTCATTGTCTTAAATTTAAAAGTTCTTGAAAAGTATACGCTTATTGGGAGGTTTGTAAATCCGGTAGTGAGACTCGGCAAAGCGTGACCGCGTTCGCAAAGCGAATATTGCCAAGCCCTACTACCAGATAAATAAAAAAGCTGGACACATAATGCCCAGCTTTACATTTATCTGTTTGTTTGAATTTGGTTCAGCGCCCAGTTTACCCTTCCTTCGATAACCAATGGTTCATCAATACTTGAATCGAACCATTCTCGAGGAGCAATTTTACCAGTAATTATCTCGTACAATTCCTGATATCGTTCAACCACACGGTGAACAAAATGCTTCATATCTGGCACCTTTTGATCCTGCAGACCATTGAAACCATTGTCCATCAGCCATTCCCTGACAAATTCTTTTGAGAGTTGTCGTTGAGGTTCCCCGTTCTCCTGGCACTCTCTATATCCATCTGCATAGAAGTAGCGGGACGAATCTGGTGTATGGACTTCATCAATAAGCATGATTTCATTTTTGTATTTTCCAAATTCATATTTGGTATCGACTAAAATGAGTCCTCGCTCCTTGGCCGTCTCTGTTCCCTTTTTGAAAAGGTTCAATGTGTAGAGCTCGAGCAGTTCGTACTCCGCAAGTGTTGCCAATCGGGCACGAAGTATTTCTTCTTTGGAAATATCTTCATCATGCCCAACCAGTGCTTTGGTTGTCGGAGTAATGATCGGCATGGGAAATTTATCATTTTCTTTCATCCCTTCTGGCATCGACACCCCGCAAATCATTTGCTTTCCTTCTTTGTACTCACGCCATGCGTGGCCCGAGAGATACCCACGTATCACCATTTCGATTTTGAACGGAACGCAATTGTGGCCGATCGAGACACGTGGATGCGGTGAAGATATAAGCCAGTTCGGACAAATATCTTTTGTCTCAAGAAGAAAATGTTCAGCTATCTTGTTCAAAATTATTCCCTTTACGGGAATCATTTCTGGCAAGATAACATCGAAAGCGGAAATACGATCCGTGGCAATGATGACGATATACCCATCTTTCGTTGCGTATACTTCACGAACTTTGCCGTGATACGGTTCACCTGTCGAACCAAAAATATTCAGGTTGCTAAACTGACCCTTTCTCTTTTGCATTTTTGTTTTTTGCCATCTTACTCCTTCCTGAGAAATATGCAAACAGCCACGTCAGACGTGGCTGTTTGATAGGACACCATATTACTTGCTTGACGGTATCTGTTTATTCAAACTTAAACCCAAGCTGAAGAGCTCTATTCTTGATGGCGGCCTTATACTTCTCAGAACCATTGATATTCTTGAGTCTCATGATTCCATCTCTATCTGCAGTATATGTATTTTTTCCTTCTGTGCCATTCACAAGGGAGCGCTCGTATTCTGCACCGGAAATTTGTTGTCCCTCTTGAGCAATAGCAGTTAGTTTTTCTTGATTACTTCGTACACTAAACTCTTTTGCATCTTTTTGATAATTTAGATATGCATTAAATCGTTCTTCTTTGTAATCCCCATCATCATCTATCGCTTCAAGGATTGCGATTTTTTGTGCTATGTCTGGATGTCTGATGTGATTGTCTGGAAATTTTTCTTTCGATTCTACATTCTCACCTTCTTGTGCCGAAAGAAGTCCTGCTGTTGCAACCGCCTTTTCGTTGACATTTTCATTCTCACCATCGACGAGTTCTGCATTTTCGAATCCTATTTCATCCTCACCACCTTCTTCCCTCTGCTTTCCATACACACTCTCAGGAGCTTGCTGTCCAGGGTTACTGTTTGTAGAACTTTCTGCGCTCGTGGAAATATTTTCTCCTGTCGCACGATTCGGAGCTTCTGTCGTCGCACTCCATCTATTGTCTACACCAGTTCGATCTCTCATTTGTGTTGCGGATTCACCAAGATTGCCTGATTGTGCACGTTCAGGTGCGACTTGGTTGGGCGACTGCCAATTGTTATCTTGAAATGTCGACTCAGCTGATGCCTTGGTTGGAACATCTTCAGGTTTTTTCTTTTCATCCATCGTTTGTGTCTTCGTATCAGGTTCTTTTTCAAATGGTTGCGTTTGAGTCATCGCTTTTGAGTTTTCGAGAGCATTCGAAAAAGCCTCGAGACGGTCAGAAGCAATTTTCTTGGATTCACCGCTCTCTGCATCGCGAAGCTGAAGTCCTTCCTCATTCATACTGCCAATAATCCATATCCTGTTGTCTATTTTTATTTTCTTACCTTCTCGAATGCCAAATTCTGTTTCCAGCTTTTTTACATACTTTTTATTCGTGATCATCTCCATTGCAAACTTGAGAAGTTTGTACCATGTCGGCACGGTATCTTTGCCTTCATATTTTTCCTTACCATAGGCGAAATAAAGTTTCATTTTTTCTGGATTCTCTTCTGCAAGCTTTTCGAAGATGCGTATACCTGCATGATGCCTTTTGGCTCCAACTGAATTGGTATCGTATTCGTCCTCGTGTCCCCGTACACGCTCCGAGACTCGTGACTGAATCTCTTTGTCTGACCCTGAAATGAGAGGATCGTCCTCTGGATTCTCATACACCTTTTTGGTTTCGTTTACTGCAGTCTCGCTTGTAGTTTCAGGTTTTGCGCGCTCCGTCTCCGCAAGTGCGTCGCGAGGTGTATCACGAGAAATTTCTTTCTCTGGTGAACCGGCAGGTGTGGTGTCGCGTTGTTCATTACGTGCTTCTCCAGTGACATCGTCCATCTCTCGCATTGCTTCAGCTTTCGCTTCCATAATCGCTTGTTCGCTTTCGTTTGTGATTTCCCCCGCCCTTGCAACATCTTCAGGTGCGGAGCCGGGATATTCCTCCATTTTCTTTGACGCTAGTTTGTTTTCTGTGATTGTCTCTTCAGCAGAATGCGCAATATCATCTCGTGCAATCTCAGGATTTCTGCCTGGTTGTTGCTCCGCGATATCTTGCTTTATCTCAGCTTTCGCTTCAGCCTTTGTCATTGTTTCGCCGGTACTCATATATTTTGCCTTATTTCCTTTGTAATAATATCAATACGTCTGTCGTCAATCGATCTTCTGACTTTGCTCAACTCCTCATCTCTTTTCTTCTTGATTGCACGCACTTTTTCTTTGTACCGTGCTTCGATTTCTTTGATTTTTGCGTCAACGCCTGAGTTTGCCATAATGCCTAAAGTATACACCGCGGAAGATTGCTTACGCAATCTTCCGCGAGAGCGTGTATGAAAACGCTCTTATGTAACAATAAAAAAACCGCCTCCTTTGGAAGCGGGTATTTGAGTATTATTTTAAATTTTATTTTGCCGGAACTCCAGCAAATTTATTTTGCAGTTCGACTATACGCGATTGCAAATTTTTTTCAATTAGTTGAAAAACCTCATCTCCGCTTTTTGCGTAAAAAAGTGGATAAAGTTGGGACAATGGAATACGGATAATTGTATCAGAGTGTTCCGATTGTCTTGCCATAATTATTGGTGAGCGTTGTATTCCGTCCATATACCCTCTCAACAACATCTCATGTGAGAAATTACTCAGCATATCAACTCCAAATGCTACATCAGTACTGGATGTGTAGATTAGTTTGAGAAATCTCTCCAAAGCTTTTAGCTGAAAAATCGGCTGGATCATGGTCCATTCATATTTCAATATATTGCAATACCCATCGACAAAGATTATTTTCCCATTTTCCCTTGCAATGGTAGCGAAAACAGTTTCCGATGTGGTAGCTGGCAGAATCACGCCAGCAACATGTTCTCGTGAGAAAAGATAGTCGACGACATATTCCTGCGCAATTCTTTCATCGCAAATCCCTCCACATTCAACAATTGTCGGGATATCATTATGCTCATCTCCCGTTTTGTGTAGCAAGTAATCAAACATCATCGATCCCCCGATCGTGGCAGAAAAACGAAGAGGATTAATAATAAACATACATGCTGATTTTTTTATAATAGGTATAACCTTTCGATAAAATTCATCAAGCGCACCCTGTTCATTTGTCACTTTAAAAATTTTCTCCAGTATTTTGATGTTGACGTCGAGGTCAAACGCTATGCGTCTACCTTGGTCAAGATTTTTTTGGATTTTCAAATAGTTTGCATTTGCCATTGCTGAAGTT
>CAZSFR010000031.1:0-7032 GCA_964606295.1 uncultured Candidatus Saccharibacteria bacterium | reverse complement strand
TGAGCCACGCTCTGCGTGGCGAACCCTTTCAGATTCAGGATTTTTTGGGGGGAATGCAGAACAGACGGCACTTCGTGCCGACCATATTTTTGCTTCCGAACCCGATTTCGTTTTCTGGCGGAGGCGGTGAGATTCGAACTCACGGTCCCTTTCAGGACTTCGGTTTTCAAGACCGATGCACTAAGCCTCTATGCGACGCCTCCACTTATTTTTTGTTTAGCCTACTTTTTTCCAAAAGGTGTTCCTCTGCATTACAATTTGGACACATAAGTGCTAAATTTTCTAATCTGTTGTCTTCACGATTTCTATTTTTATGATGCACTTCTAAAATTTGGTATTTGCTGTATTTGCATCTTTCGCACTTTCTTCTTCTGTCATCTAAAAGTCTAATCTTGAGCGCTTGCTGTGACTTTGCTTTATCTCGAGGACTGTTAATTTTATACTGTACGCCGATTCTATTCTTATTTGCACAACTCCTGCTACACGTCTTTTTATTTGCTCCAGATAGAATATGTGTTCCGCAAACAATGCAGGGTGTTTCTTTTCGGTTGCTTATTCCATAGCACGTTTGACTACAAAAAACCCTGTTTTGATTTTTCTCAATCTCTGCTGGCCTTCTATAGATAGATCTACCACAAACTATACATTTGGTATTCGGGTGTCTTTTGTACTCGTGCACTAACCCAGTATACCACACAAATATTACAGACGTAATTCAAAAAATGAACACTGCCATACTAGCAAAAATAGACCACAATAACAAATGCGTATTTATATAAAAAAAACACCCTTTTGGGTGTTTTTTTAAAAAATCATTTTATTGTGCGGTGACTGGAATGTCGAGGATGCTCGGAACACCTGCTTCTCCCCCTGATGGATCTTCTTCATTGAATCGAAGAGTGAGCTCTTCCTCGGAAGAAACACCGTCTTCGAGAGACACCACAGCTTTATAATTTACGGGCGACGAAGTCATCCAGTCTCCTTCTGTTACAAGAAGTCCTTGTCCAACTTTATTGTTCTCACTATCGATGACTTCGACAACAGCTGCCTGTGCTTCAAAGACTGTCCATGAGCACCCGAGTGACGATGAAAGGCTGTTGTCGATGACTGCATTGACTGTCAGAGGAAAAACGACTGCCTCGTTTGGCGTAGGTTTGGTTACAGTGAGGCCACAAAGAGAGTTAACGACAGCGACAGGATTTGTATCGTCAGAGACGATAGCGTCATTTTTGCCAAGTCGAGTAATTTTAAGCGCAAGTCCGAGTATGACAATCACTGCCAATAAAATGACAGCAATATTCAAAAGTCCTTTGCTTTTTTTGTCGATTGGCATAGTGATTGTGAAAAAATTATTTTACTAATTTTGCAATGCGCGCTTTTCGGCGTGATGCAGTGTTTTTCTTTATGACACCCCTCTTCGCTGCTTTGTCGATTGCTTGATATGCTTTCGCGAGCTCATTTTGTGCACTTTTCTTATCTGTCTTAACGAGCTTTACTACTTTTTTCATCTGGTCTTGCATCATTTTCTTTCTACTATCATTGACCTTCTTTTTTCGCAATGAAACGCGGAGAGCTTTTTTTGCTGATTTTGTAATTGGCATAAATTGGTTTTTGTTAGAAGTTGTTAGTTTTTAGTAAATAAAATACGATTTATAGGCTACCGGACAGGACGAGACACGACCTGACTTGGTATGGTCATAGTAGCAGATTTTGCCGTTTTCGCAAAGAATACATTTACCTTTGGCTTATATTACATATCTTTCATTCTATGCTTCTTTATTCGCGGTCAATGGTTCGAAAATGATATAATCCAAACATGTATTACTCAATCGAAGGAAGCATCACAACCAAAACTGAAAAGTTTGTTGTCCTATCAACAGGTGGTATCGGGTACAAAATATTTGTTTCTGATGACACCCTCACATCATTACCTGTCGTCGGGAATCACGCTTTTTTGTTCATTCATTTCACGGTACGTGAAGATGCACATGACTTGTTCGGTTTCAAAACAGAAGACGAACTTGAATTCTTTGAGATGCTCATACAAATTTCTGGCATTGGTCCACGTGGCGCTCTGTCTATACTTTCTGTCGCAACCATTCCAATCCTGAAGCGCGCGATTGCGACGAGTGACACATCATATCTAACGAAAGTTTCAGGTGTTGGCAAAAAGACAGCAGAAAAAATAGTCATTGAACTCCGTGACAAATTGCATGCACATGCAGAAGATGAAGAATCCAAAGGAATGCTCCGTGCAGAAAGCGACACTATCGAGGCACTAGAATCTCTCGGCTATAGCGGAAGTCAGTCTCGCGACGCATTAAAAAAGGTTGATGGCAGTATTACTGACACCAACCAACGAATCAAAGAGGCGCTCAAAATTCTTTCAAGTTCTCGAGGCTAAGCATCTGATGCTTCGCGTATCTTGTCCTGTTCCATCTCAAGAATACTTCTCCAGAGTGAATCGTTTTTTGTTGCAAGTGCTTTGTGCTTCATTTTGAAATTTTCCCAAAAGAGAGGTATGAGAGTCATATCTTCTTTGAAGAGCGCGGAAAGTCTCTCACGATCGTCTGTGTCGATTCGAGATAATACTTGTACTATTGGGCCATATTCTTCTTTTGGTAAAGGAGAAAGCCGTAATAATCGTTCCATTTCGTCCATATCATTTATAACGGTGAAAACTAACCGAGTGTAACATCATCCGCAAGTTTCATTGCAAATTGTGTTGTATCTTTGAAAATCCCTAGAATTTTTTTCCCTTTTTCTGACATAGCAGGAATGGCGTTCTCTGCGTCTAGGAATGAAGCGACATCCATTTGTTTCTCCATTTTCTTGGGACTAAATTCAAATTGACTCATGCGGAAATTATACTCCTATAGTACTATTTTTCAAAACATAAAAGTATAAAAATCCACCTACTCAGTGGTATACTTATGTCATGTTTAGCGGTAGTACAGCAAATGACTTCAAAATGCTCCTCATATTCCTCGTGGGGCTTTTCGTTGTATGGTTTCTATTCAAAGGTCCAGAACGAGTAGCGCAAGAAGACCAAAAGATATTTCAGGAACCACTGCAACCACTGGGCTCTGGTGGTACATATGGGCCAGCCAACAACTCTGTTGGTTTTGTGCCTCTGGTTACGTGGAACAAATTCGAAACGGACTATTTTACTGTCGAACTTCCGCCCGGTTGGCGTATGGAAGTGTTGTCCGGAGTCAACACATATACAGGAATATTTACAAACGGCACAACAACATTCACGTTTGATTATGGTCCGTTTGTCACACGACTAACGAGAGAAACCGACACAAGATATACCGTCACAAGTGAGAAAATAAATGGTTACGATTCGATAATGGTACGGCCAAAGACTACAGATGCAACTGTAACAGAAGTATTCATAGACAAACGCGGTGGAGACAAACTCTCTATCTCTGGCACGAATCAAAGTGTCGGTGGACAAGAAACTCTTTTCAATATTGCAAGAACGGTAGAGTTCTAATTTTGTATTTTAGAGGTTAGCCTTTGTACTTGCAGAAACTTGCGAACACGAGGAAAAACTTAGCAAAGTTTTATCCGTATTCCGGAAATGCAAAGAAAAGTGGCCTGGTATTTCATTTGGATTATTTATCAAAAAGTCTAAAAAGAACAATACCCGCCGCAACAGAAACATTGAGTGACTCCTTCCCGCCTTGCATGGGGATTTCCACAACCTTGTCGCACTTTTTCAATAACGCTTTAGGCACTCCCTTTGTTTCACTTCCCAATATACACGCCGTATTTCCAGCAACCTTCACCTTTTTATAATCAATAGAATCTTTGTCTTGTTCAATAGCAAGTATGGAAAATCCCTCTTTTTTAAGTTTCGCAATTACAGGAGAAACGGTCTTGTAATATTCCCATTGCATTGTTTTCTCTGATCCGAGCGCAGTCTTTGCAAAATCCTTCCGTGCACGCCCAAATCGATCAAGCGGTGTCGATGTTTCCCCTATCAAATATATTTTTGTTACGCCGAGCGCGTCTGCCGTGCGGAAAATCGCGCCGGTATTGTGGACGCTACGGATGTTGTGAAGAATGAGAATCTTGAAATATTTCATAAGTCTTTGCTGTCACAAATAATTTCTCGCCGTTGCTCGATGGATCTTGTCGTCACAAGTAATTTTCCTGACGGAAAAATCTCACGACCTCGCCTCACGGTTTTTGACTTTCGCAAGGCTCAAACAAAAACATCATTCCGTCTCGTCCAAGATAAAAATCTTCCGCAGGGAAGATTTTCTTAACACTTGTCCGCCCGCTCGGGATCGAACCGAGGACCTTCTCCTTAAAAGGGAGCTGCTCTACCAGCTGAGCTACGGGCGGATGTTTGGCAACTAAAGCAAAATACCACAAAGCTCTCTGTTTTTCAAGCCTTTTGTGAGCTTTGCAGAGTTATCCACAGGTTTAGCTATTTATCCCCACTCAAAAAGGAGTATACTTAACGAGAAGTAAACATACTCTGTTTCATAAGAACTTACGCTCTCCCCGGCTCACATGGGGTTTAAATATAAAGTATCAATATGAAAAGAGGAGGAGGATTTCTCAGGGGTGGTCTTCCGAAAAGCTTTAGTTCATTACAGTATTTATAAAGAAAGCCAAAATAATTTCGGGCTTCGGGTGATTGTGTTTTACTTTTAGAACACAGCCATCCGAAGCCCTTTTTTTTTATTTCAAATCAAATTCAATTAAATACTGCGAAGAATGAACGACTCCAAACCGACAGACAAATCTTCTCCGCTGCGTCTTCCTTCATGGATCAACCTCGGCAATGCTTCTACCATAGCTTCGAGTTCTTCTCGTGAATACTTCTTGAAATTATTTTCAAGGAGGAGGGACTTCACTTTCCAAAACAAGATGCCTGCAATAGCTTCTGGCGATGTATCTTTTCCGTACAAATCATAAAGTGTCATCCATGCACTCATCCGGTCACGCGTGCCGACAGCATTGGCGATCACAAACGGATTATCTTTTTTTGTAATTGCTTTTCTCTTTGGTGCTTCTATTATTTCAGCATGAACTTTTTTCAGATTATCAACAACGCTTGCTGTCTCACTCTCTAAGAAAACAAAAAGTGTTTTCGATGAATGAAGAGTTTTCGCTTCGCTTACTATTTCTTCACCCAACAAAGTAAGTGTTTCAAAGAGAAGAACGACTGTTCCTTGACTGAACAAATCATTTGATTGCGCTCCGAGCTCCAAAAGTTCTGTGAGCGTCGGATGTTTGTCTTTGTACGAAATAAAATTGGCGGATCCTCTTGCGTGCACTTTGATTGCTCCTTTGGCAAGACGTTGGCGTGTACTTGTATCATCCGCGATAACAATGAGTATCATTTTATAACTTTACTTTGTCTTTGTAGTTTTTGTAAGACTTGCCATATTTTTCCAACAATCGTTTTTCTTGCGAGTGAACAAATGTGAAGTGATTTATAACTGAGATAACAAGTATCAAAACGACGACTGAAAGTGAATTGATGAAAAATCCGAAACCAACAAGAAGGAGTGTCAGGCCGACTTGTGTCGGACTACGTGTAAGACGATAAGGTCCTTTCAAAAAGTCACTGTGGGATACAGAGTTCATATCATTCCTTTTTGGTGCGGTTTTTCGAGATGTCATTTGTGCCCAAACAATAAAGAAGGTTCCGATAAGCATGAGAATCCCGGCTCCTACCAATACGGGAGCTGTCGAAAGGATTTGTATTTTGAAGATGGCGTCGAGGAAAACACCTATCACTAGCCCTGCAAAATAGATGAGATACGAGTGTGCGAGGGTGTCGTGGACCTTCACAGCATTAATGACGTCCGACTCTAGAGAATGACAATTATCGCCAGCTTTTTTCACTTCGTTGATGTTTTGATCCATACCGCTATAATACACCTCTCGCTCCCTCATTTCAATGAACCATAATTATCTCCTATACCAACACCGACTTTCAGTGGCAAGGACGTCAAACCTTTTACGAACTCATCAGGAATAATATTTTCCATCACCTTTGATGCCTTCATGACAAAATCATCGATTGCGTCTTCCTTGACTTCATATACTAGCTCGTCGTGTATCTGCATAAGGAGTCCTGCTTTGGCAGACAAACCTTCTTCTTTTATCATATCGTCAACTTTACTTATCGCGAGCTTGATGATGTCAGCTGTTGCTGTTCCTTGTATCGGTGCATTGATTGCCATTCTCTCAGCCATGGCGCGTTCAAATGGCATACGTGATTTTAGAAGTGGAAAATATCTACGTCTTCCAAAAAGTGTCTGCGTGTAGCCTTTTTCATATGCATCGCTTTTCACTTTTTCGAGATAGCCTCTAATAGAAGGAAATTCTTTGAAATAATTGTCATAAAATTCTTGCGCTTCTTTCTTGTCAGTATTTAGATTTTGTTTCAAAGCCATCACTCCCATACCGTAGAGAATGCCGAAGTTGATCACTTTTGCCTTACGACGCATGTCGTAGGTTACTTCTTCGAGTGGCACATGAAAAACTTTTGACGCAACAGCTCCGTGTGGATCTTTGCCGTCGTGAAATACTTTCAACAAAAATGCATCCTGTGCCAAAAGCGCAGCAACACGTAGCTCAATTTGTGAATAATCAAAGGACACAAGCTTGGAACCTTTTTCTGCAACGAATGCACTTCGAATAGCCTTTCCCAGCTCGCTTTTGATAGGAAGATTTTGCATGTTTGGATTCTCTGATGAAAAACGTCCAGTGGTAGTCCCCGTCTGGTTGAATTTCGCATGGAGGCGTCCGTCGTTCCCGTTAACAAGATGAGGAATAGTATCAATATATGTAGAGAGGAGCTTTTGGAGTTCCCTGTGCTCAAATATATGGCCAATAATAGGGTGCGCGTCCCTCATCTTTTCGAGTTCACTCTCCCTCGTCGAACGCGCGCCACTAGCTGTCTTGGCAAGTCGCTTTCCTTCATTCGGCACAATGCCGAGCTCATCATACAGAACAACACCAAGCTGTTTGGGAGAATTGATATTGAATTCATGCCCA
>CAZSFR010000030.1:0-7287 GCA_964606295.1 uncultured Candidatus Saccharibacteria bacterium | reverse complement strand
AGGAAAAGAAGATTTAATACAAACCAAAATTCCACAACAGAAGTTGCAGAGTTTTAGTTATCGGTTACTTGATAAACGAGTCGATGACCGTTAATTGATCTTCATCTAAAGCTAGCAAGCTCCTCTTTTCTCAAATCACCGTGCAGGCAATTTCCTCTTCGTACATACACTCACCCCTGAAACTCAATTTCAAACGGATACATTCCCATGCCACAGGTGCCTTGCAAAAGTGCTATTTCTGGAATGCCAATATCAATATCGGTTGTTCCCGAAGGAGGAAGGTTTTGACTTATATCCATAGTAGGAATGCGGACGGATGAAGAGCAATCAAACGTGCCGTTTGTGTCGAGTCTGAGGATGGTTGGTATGCCAGCTTTAGCAACACTATGCGTAGGCACATAACCACCTTTGGCTTTTATCTCGATAATTTGCTTTCCGTCGACGATAGTTACATTATTGACAGAAAGAGTGTCGGATGACACCGACGCTTTCCCTCTTGTGAGAACGATGGCTCCTCCAATAAGAAGTGCGCACATGATAATTGCAGTACTAGTTCCTTTCATAAAATAAGTATACTAAAAATTAAGCTAAAAGTTGAATAGGGGCGGTATAAGACCGATTACGACCAGAGAGTTGATAAGATTAAAAATGGCAAAGAGAATCACCACGAGTCCTGCAGTTTTGAAAAATATCCCAGCATTCTTGCTCTTGTGGATAGAGAACGAACTAAAGCTCAAGAGTGCTAGTACTGGCAATGTGCCGAGTGCGAATGCGAGCATCGTCAATCCTCCCTCAAGGAAACTTCCTGTTGTCAGGGTATAGAGTTGCATTGACTGAGTAAATCCACACGGCAGGAAAAATGTGGCAATACCCACCAGTAGAGGTGTGAGAGTATGATTCCACTTCGACACGCCATGGGCATGCTTAGAAACAATCTTGGGCATCGAGGGTTGCAATTTTTTCGCCCATGGAAAGACATCGAGTAGATTGATTCCAAGAATAAGCATGACACTACCAATGAGCAGGCTCAGAGCAAACGTCCCTGTTGTGTTGAGAGTAAACACCGCTCCGAGTGCACCGATTATTCCGCCGAGAATAAAGAATGAGACAATACGGCCCGCATGGAACATGAGTTGTGGACGTACTTTATCACCTTCTTTTGCAAATGTTGCAGACATTGAGAGTACGAGACCTCCAACCACTGCCATGCATGTAGAGACTGACGCGATAAGACCAATGACAAATGCGGTGCCATACGTTATATTTCCCCCACCAACAAGATTTACCAAACCAATTTTTTGCAAAATAAAGAAGAGTACTGCAAATGCAATTGCAATTGGGATAGCTACTTTGAAATCTACCCATTTCACATTTTTACTTTCTCTTTCCACAGAAACTGTATACCCGTGTTTAGATAGAATATCGGTGAGTACTAGGGCTATAGCTTCGGGAGATCGGTCGCCGAAATCTCCTGTGAGTTCCACGGTATGAGTATCGAGGTTTGATTTTGCAGAAGTAACCTCGGGTAAGTCAGTAAGCTCGCTTTCTGTGAGAAAGATACATGCTTTGCAGTGCATACCGTGAATGTGAAAGGTGTATTTTTGTATCTGAGTACTCATTTAATGAATTAATTAATTTATTTATACCACTCTTGATACCATCCCTGCATATCTTGTATTTCCTTTGATTGCGAAGCGGTAATATTTTTTGCTAGTTGCAACATCTCTGGTCGACTTGTTCCTGACTCTAGCATCTCTGCCATCGTTATCGCCATTTGATGATGCGGAATCATAGCTTCAATAAATGCTTTGTCGAAGTCTGTTGCGTTTTCAAGTAAAGATATTTCTTCAGTTCCACCCATATGCATTCCACTTTCTGACATCATTCCACCCCCCATCATGGCAGTGCTTCCATCTGGAACATTCTTGCCAAACCAATCCTTATACCATCCATTCATGTTTTCTATCTCTTTGGTCTGACCTTCTATAATCGCCGTTGCGAGAGTTTTGATCTCTGGTCGCTTTGATTTCTGAAGTGCGAGTTGTGCCATCGCTACAGCCCCGTCATGGTGTGGAATCATTTGCTCGATGAAGTGCTTATCGATACTTCCCATAATCTGATTATCATTTCCATTCATCATTCCAAAACTACCATTCTGCTGTGAAGAAAACATAGTCGATGTAAAAAACGTCGCCAATAGTACTCCAATCACTATTCCTCCGATTCCATAAGCTATTTTGTTAGAACCATCATTTTTTCCAATCTTTTTTTCTGCTTTTGTATTATTTGTATACATAATTTTTATTAAATTAGTCTATTAAACGATCTCTCCTTTCTTCTCAAGCATTATGTGGTGCATAGTGGCAAGCTGAAGCCAAATTGCGATAAGCACCAGAACAATGGCATCAATAAAAAGATGTGGTTGAGTAAAACCAAACGCAGTACCAGTGGTCCCTGCGCTCCACGCACCCAAAAGAGCTACAACACCAGCACATCCAGAGACAACACTTACAATGTGAAATAATTTTGATAGTTTCATATATTTATTTTAATTAATACTTGCTAATACTTTCGACTGTAATAATTTATTCCTTTGTTACTTCGTATTTTGTATTTTCAAAATACGAAGTAACATTTCCTAGATCAATATTTTCTTTTGTTTCAACGCTCGCTGTTTGATTTGCTATATCAACTTTTGCCGAAGTGACTCCATCTATTTCTGATAAAATCCCTTCTACATTGTGAGCACATCCTCCACATGTCATTCCTTTTATTTTATATTTTTGTATCATGATAATTTTTTATAATTATTGTTAACACAGCCGACTTTTATAATCTCATTCCCTTAATTCGGAGTGAATTACCAACCACCGATACGCTCGAGAATGCCATCGCAAGTCCCGCAAACACAGGGTTGAGAAGCCAACCGAAGATCGGATAGAACACTCCGGCCGCAAGTGGAATACCGATGATGTTGTAGATAAATGCCCAGAAAAGATTTTGTTTGATACCTCGCATAGTCATCTTTGAGAGCTTGATCGCTTTGACGAGTTTTGAGATGTCTCCGCCGAGAAGTGTGATGCCAGCCGACTCTATCGCCACATCGGTTCCAGTACCCATAGCAATACCCACGTCCGCTTGAGCGAGCGCAGGAGCGTCATTGACGCCGTCGCCTGCCATCGCCACGATTCGACCCTGTGATTGCAGTTCTTTTATCTTCGCCAATTTATCCGCAGGCATTACATGAGCGATAACGTCATCGATACCGACAAGAGACCCAATATACTTCGCAGCCTTCTCATCATCTCCTGTGAGCATCACCACCTTGATTCCGAGGGCGTGAAGATTTTTCACCGCCTCGATGGACTCTCTCTTTATCTCATCCGCCACCATCACGAATCCGAGTACCTTTTCCCCGCCCGACTGAACGGCACCAGTCGTTCGGGCAGTCTTGGTTGCGAGAATGACTGGAGTTTTACCTTGCGAAGTAAATTCATTTAATTTTGTAGCGTCAAAAGAAATATTGAGGTCGCTTATAAGTTTGGCATTGCCGACAAAATATTCCGTGCCACCGATCGATCCTTTGAGTCCTTTGCCTTGTATACTCTCAAAATTTGAGACATCCGATATGGGGATATTTTTCCCTTGTGCATAATTTACGATTGCATGCGCGATCGGATGCTCCGACTTCTTTTCGAGCGATGCGAGTATAGATATCAATTCTTCATCTTTACGATCCGAGAGATTGACGATGTCTACAAGCGTCGGCTTGCCAATAGTGATTGTACCTGTCTTATCTACCACGACTGTATTTACTTTGTGAAGTTTTTGAAGTGTGGCCGCATCTTTGATAAGTATCCCATCTTTTGCACCTTTACCAACTCCGACTATGATTGCTGTAGGAGTCGCGAGTCCAAGTGCGCATGGACACGCAATGACAAGGACACCGACAAATGAAACGAGGCCGTATGAAAGTGCTTGCGAGAAACCGAGCGCGCCGGTACCGAATAAAAGCCAGACTCCTAGAGATAGGAAGGCGATAACGAGCACGATGGGAACAAACACGGATGAAATTTTATCAGCGAGTGCTTGAATCGGCGCTTTACTCCCCTGTGCTTCTTCAACCATGTGTATGATCTGGGCGAGCAATGTTTCAGAGCCGACTTTGGTAGCTTTGAATGTAAACGATCCGCTTGTGTTCATAGTGCCTGCTACAACAGAGTCTCCGATTTTCTTCTGAGCCGGCATCGGTTCGCCGGTGACCATCGATTCATCAACGAAAGATGAGCCGAGGGATATGACTCCATCAACAGGAATCTTTGCTCCTGGCTTTATGATAATCATATCTCCGTGTTTCACCTCAATAATCTCAATCTCTACTTCTTTGCCGTCGCGAATGACAAGTGCGGTCTTTGCCTGAAGATTGAGAAGTTTTTCGATTGCATCACCTGTCTTTATTTTCGATCGAGCTTCTAGATATTTACCGATCGCAATAAAGGTAATAACTACGATCGTCACATCGTAGTAGGTGTGTTCCACATTTATGAAAGGACGAAGAGTTTCTTCAAATGCCATCACCACAAAGCTGTAGAGATATGCTGCGACAGTTCCGATACCGATGAGCGTATCCATACTAGCCTTGCCATAACGGAGAAATCGGTAAAAACCGAGAAGATATGGCTTTCCAACGACAAAAAGCACGTATGTCGCCATAAGTGGCAGGAGGTGATGGACGAACTCATACACAGTAGTGCTCATCTTTGGCACCCATCCGTACTCTGCGAGAATATCCCAACCCATGATAATGATACTGAAAATCGCCAGAGGTATAGCTGAGGCAACGAGTGATCTTTGACTTCTTACTTCAGCAAGCTTTTCCTTTTTTGTTTGATTCAGTCCGAGGTGAGCAGCATGTTCGTCAGGAGCCATTCCCATGTCTTGGGCAGACATAGTGTGCACTGCATGCTTGTTTGCCGAAGGGGTAGAATCCTCTACAATAAGAGAGTATCCAAAAGATTCAATCTTTTTAGAAAGTTCTTCCGCTTTTACTTTTGATTCATCAAAATTTACTTTCACTGATTCGGTGCCATAATTTGCGACCGCTGATTCTACACCTTCTACTTTTTTGAAAGTTTTTTCTATGATACTTGCACATGATGCACAATGCATTCCTTTTATTTTGTAGGTTTGAGGAATATTCATATGTTATTTTCTCTTGAGTTGATACACCTTCAGTATTTCGGCTGTCGCTTTGTCTGTCTGACCTTTTTTGATTTGATTTACAACGCAATGTCCGAGATGACCCTCCATAAGGATGTCTTCGATATTCGAAAGCCCCTGCTTCACAGCAGACGTCTGGGTGATCACATCGATGCAATACGCATCTTTTTCTATCATATTCTGAAGTCCGCGGATTTGCCCCTCGATAATTTTAAGGCGACGAACTAATTTGAGTTTATCTGTGTGCATTCACCCAGTATATACCCCCATGGGGGTATTGTCAAAAGGATCGAAAACTAAATCAACAGCACATGCGA
The DNA here is from genome assembly GCA_964606295.1 of uncultured Candidatus Saccharibacteria bacterium. Classification (GTDB taxonomy): domain Bacteria; phylum Patescibacteriota; class Minisyncoccia; order Phycocordibacterales; family UBA9973; genus JAGOPB01. Next base: position 1,750 of record CAZSFR010000030.1, on the reverse strand, counting down.
TCTTCGCGAGTGGTACGAACATGCGTGTCATTCAGCCTATTTTAGACGATGGTGCCTTGGTCGAAACGGACTCCACGGCACAGACCAACTTGTGTGCGTTACCATGAGAAAGTAGCCCGCGATAGGACTGTACGACGGCCTCGTCGCCCGCATAAATGCCCAGGTTAGCAAACATCCGCCGTTTAGTCGCAGTACGCAAAACGCGATGATGTTGAAAGTGGACCCACCCTAGGAAATCAACTCCCGACGAAACCGTTTCTATGGAAATTTTAGAGGGGTGCATGGAGAGCTTGAGCTTTTGCAACGGAAAATCCTGCATGGTGGGCAGAATACGCTCAAGGTATGCCCGATCCTGCGACAGCACCGCAAAGTCATCAGCATACCGTAGATAATGAACCGTTTTCAGCTTGTGCTTCATGAACTGGTCAAATTCGTTCATGTAAAGGTTGACCAAAAGCTGCGAGGTCAGATTACCGAGCGGTAGACCGACACAGGGAATTCCTGAATTGAAACTTTGAACGATCGATGAGCTAAGCCAGACGATATCCCGATCAGGAATGTACTTCGCTACGATTTCCGAGAGTACGGTCTGGTCGATATTTGCAAAGAATTTTCTGATATCACACTTCAGTACCCAGACAGTCCGCGTATTGTTCTCGGAAACGATATTGATGAAGTTTTTGAACTGCTTGAGTGCGCGATGTGTCCCTTTTCCTGTCTGACATGAATTGGAATCGGAATAAATGTCTTTTCAAAGAATGGCGAGAGTTGTCTGTGCAACGCGTGGTGCAACAGCCTGTCCCGAACACTTGCCTTGTGAATATCGCGCGGTTTGGGATCGGAAATCTTAAAAGCCTGATACGCGGAATGCCTATAGGTCTTTGCTGTCAGATTACGATGTAATGAAATGATGTTTGTCATGAGATTTCGCTTGAATTCTTGTACGTCTTTGCGGGACCGCTTTCCTCGCGCGAATTCTTTCCACGCCTCGAGTAAATTTTCGAGCGAAATGATATGGTGATATTTATGTTGGAATTGAATTCTAGTCATAGCAATAAAGTCACCACCCCCGCAGAAAATTTTGCCGGTATTAGGTAAAGTTAAGGATGCGTATTTGATGTGGTACAAGTTTTATCAAGACCTGCCGAAAGCCCATCGACATTCTCTGGGTCAGCGTATCGATACATTGTTCGTTGAAATTATAGAGGCGATATCCGCTGCGAGTTTTCTTTCACATGAGGAGAAAGGTCCCTACGTCCGTCTTGCAATAAAGAAAGCGGACACCTTGCGTGTACTACTTCTCATTCTCTGGGAAACAAAATCCATTGACGATAAAAAATACATCACTCTGTCTCTAAAATTTGACGAGACAGGTAGGATGCTCGGCGGTTGGAACGGCCAGATCACAAAACAAAACTCTCCCACTAAATAATAGAAGGAGAGAAATGAAGAGAGTTGCGACACAGCAAACGCGAACCCGTTCTCATGATTCCACCTGTTGTCAGGCTTGTCATAGTACGTGTTGAGCCACTGCCCATCGTCGTTAATTCGCTACGCTTATAAGTACTCTCGACCCCGCCTCGCGTTGCTTCGCAACATGACTGCGGCCTTCAAATCCAAACGAAAGCAAAGCAGTTTGCTTCCTTAGTCCACCAGAGACACAAAACTCCGCAACGAAAGTTGCAGAGTTTTGATCTTGGGTGCCTATCGGGATTTGAACCCGAACTGAGAGTTCCACAAACTCTAGTGC
>CAZSFR010000029.1:0-7404 GCA_964606295.1 uncultured Candidatus Saccharibacteria bacterium | reverse complement strand
GCGAATGGGAGCGCGACCGTCCAAGGGAGCGCTCCTTTAAAGAACTTGTAAAACACCGTGCCAAAGGTGACGGCGATGATGGCGTACAGCACCGTCCACACAGGACCAAAGACCCACGACGGTGGCGCCCAGGAGGGCTTGATGAGAGAGCTATACCAGTTGTAAGTGTCGGGGTTCATAGTATTTACATCTTATATCCACTTCTTATACCTCGAGCAAAAGAATCGACATTGGGTATACGATTGCCTAGGAAGTACAGTCCTTCGTTCAAAAGTTGAAGATCCTTTTTCAATAAATCTTCTTTTGTTTCTAGATCTTCTAGAATATTTTTGCGATAACCATCTATCGCTTCGGTTCTCTCTTTTACAGAATCAAAATCAATACTGTGCATACTAAATGCCATAAATGGATCAGTCCGCATGAGAGATACGACAGCTTCGTCGCTTAGATCTGGAAAACCACTGACATCTATAGATGCACCAAAATCAACAAAACGAACTTCCCCATTTGTATCAATAATCATGTGAGATTTGCCAAAGTCATCTGTGAGTATTTGGTCATTGATAAGAATATTATTCTCGTGAAGCTTTTTGAAAGCTGAGGCAAACTTTTTACCTAAAGTTTCCATGTATTCAGGAGTACATTTTTCAGGATCCAACTTCAAAAGTGGTGTGCCGTCTATAAATTCTTCGTGCAAAAAACCTTCTTTTGATGAAAATTGCTTTGGTCCGATGTGTAAGTCTGCAGCTTTTACTGCGATGTCCTGTTCTGACATTGACTCTAGAGGCTTTACAACGTGAGCATTGTCAGAAAAAGTAACTTTATACGCGCTTCCCCGAGCGCCTGCTGGAAGGATGGTGACCTTTGGTTTTTCAAAATCACCAGAAGCATTTTTATCTAAGCCTGGAAAATCCAAAATCCTAGCTTCGGTTTTAAGTATCGAAAGATAAACCTCATACTCTCTAGGGTATTTCAACTTGATTTCTTCTACGTCCATATTGAGCAATTGGGTTCTGACACTTTCAGAACCAATCTTATTGCCGATCATAGACTCTACTCCAGATAGCTGATCATCCAATTCTTCTTTTGTTTTAATTCTAAATTCTTCCATGTAATTATCTATTTAAATGCATTATTGTTAATTGTAGCACTGTCGCAAAGGAAACACAGGGGTTCACCTATTGTCATTGTGTTCACTGCTGCCGGACCTGGATTCGAACCAAGATACTCTCCTCCAGAGGGAGAAGTCCTACCATTAGACGATCCGGCAGCACTAAACACAAAACAACAATTTCCTACGGAACCGGATAAAAGTGAAAGCAGTTTCACTTTTATTTCCACCATTACCTGCCCGCCACATCGGCGGGGACGATTCGGCAATACACAAATCTCAATAACCTTTTCTCACTAACTGTGTAAAAGTATCATATTTGAGCGTGTTTTGGAAGGTGCGAAGCGGTGCTTGCCAAAAAGCTATTGAATGCTAGAGTTGTAAAAATAATTATATGGGACGAAAGATTGAAAATAAGTTTTCCCTACTTTTTGGACAAAAGGGAAAGAAGCTCATCCTCGCTGATGAGCCACAAATTCACAAACTTCAGGAAGAATTGATCAGGAAGAAAATATACTGCGGGAAGTCTGCGGTAATCGACATCTCCTGCGTGAAGATTTTCAAAGCCAATGAAGAGACATTTTGGTTGTACTTCTGCCCTATAAAAGGAATCGAAGTGGAAGGATTTGTCCAGCATGGCTACAACAGTGGTATCCCCGCTCCCCCTTATATGGAGGAACTGGAAAACTTCAGGATACAAAATAATGCGCAAGAAGGAATCTGGAACATGAAGAATGTTCTTGTGATCATCACAAAAGAGAAAATAGTTCTCCGGAAGGGCGCCGACTTCAAGCTTGAATACGTGGGCCCCATGTAAAAAAAAATAATAACGAAAAGGCTTCACTTTGTGATGCCTATTTTTTTGTTACGATTCTCTCTCTGGTACGTCATAGTTACTATAAGGTAATCCACACACAGATTTTATGTACACAACATCATCACAAAGAGACAACACAATATGGTATATCGTCGCTATTATAGTCCTCCTCTTTATTGTCGGATTTGGATACAACTCACGCTCATATGCAACGAGTGGCTATACTCGTACACCATCATCGACATACCAGAGCACGGCAACTCTCGGTGCGAGCGCGTATAGCGCGACGAGTACAACGCGTTACGGGAACGCTATCCGCATTTCGAACGGACAAGTGTGTAATTATGCACTCTACCAGAGCGAAGGACTCTGTGTCGCTCTCCAATAGCCCTATCCAAAGTGCCCTGCTTGTAAGTTCATAAATAGGTGTTTTTCGTGTATAATCTCTCTATGCAAAAACACAAATTTCTAACTCCAAAGCAAATCCAGGAATCCTGCCATATCATCAATGTTGATGATCCAAATTCAGAACGAATTTGCCAAATTAGTGAAGAGTTCCGTCAAGGATACGCGATACTTGAAGGTAAAGATGAGTTCAAAAAATCTGTTACTTTCTTTGGCTCAGCACGACTCGCGCCAAAGGAACGCTTTTACGAAGAGGCATATACACTCGCGCGACGTATAGGTGACGAACTCGGTTATGCTGTCGTCACAGGAGGCGCTGCGGGCATCATGGAAGCTGCCAACCATGGCGCATTTGATGCGCATGTCCCCTCAGTCGGACTCACTATTACCCTTCCTAGCGAACAAGCTACAAACAAGTATGTCACCCAAGAAATCCCCTTCAACTTTTTCTTCTCACGCAAAGTGTTGCTCGCATTCTCAGCAGAGGCATACATATTCTTCCCTGGAGGTTTCGGCACGATGGACGAATTCTTTGGCATACTCACTTTGGTACAAACAGGCAAAGTCTCGCCTATCCCGATAATCCTCTACGGCATCGAATTCTGGAGTCCTCTCGTTGCATTCTTCAAGGACAGGCTCATCAATGAATACAAAACGGTCTCGACAGAAGATCTCCTCTATACAATGACAGATGATATGGACGCCATTATCGCAATCATCAAAGCTGCTCCTGTCCGCGATGGAGAATAGAATGATAAAATAAAAAACGGCCATATGGCCGTTTTTTTTATTATTCAAAATTATTTTAGTTTCTTCTTTCGAACGACACACGCTTTGATGAACGCATCAAAAAGTGGGTGTGGAGCAAGAGGTCGGGCAAGGAATTCTGGATGAAACTGTACACCAACGAAAAACGGATGAACCTTCTTCGGAAGCTCCGCGATCTCCATCAACATGCCGTTTGGACTTGTGCCAGAGAAAACGAGGCCTTTCTTTTCTATATCTTTGACAAACGTCGGATTGACCTCATAGCGGTGACGATGACGCTCGAGGATTTCTTTCTTACCATATGCCTCTCTGGCAATAGTCCCGTCGATGAGTCGGGCCTTGTATTCTCCGAGGCGCATACTACCCCCATAGCGCGCATTTCTCACGTTTTCTTTCTGACTCTCCATGATATCTATCACAGGGTATTTGGTCTTTGGATCAACTTCGGTCGTATTGGCAGTCTTCATGCCTGCCACATGACGCGCGAATTCGATCACCGCTAGTTGCATGCCATAACAAAGGCCGAAATACGGAATTTTGTTCTCACGAGCGTAACGAATGACATTGATCTTACCTTCGACAGCACGAGCTCCAAATCCCCCTGGCACGATGATGCCGTCGTATTTCGCAAGTTCTTTCACACGCTTAGGATTCTTCTCGAAATCATTGGCATGTAGCCAATCTATCTTTGGTTTTTTCTTTTGCCAAAAAGCAGAATATTTTATAGCCTCTATCACTGATATGTATGCATCTGAGAGCAAGAATTCTCCTGTATCAAAGTATTTTCCAATAACAGCAATACGTACCTCTTCTTTTGAAGTATGGACGTTGTGAGCGAATTCTCTCCAACGCTTTGTGTTTTCTGATTTTGTAGGTTTGCATTTCGTCTGCATCAAAGCGCACAATAGATTGCCGAGATTTTCCTTTTCAAAATTGAGCGGAACATCATAGATACTTTCCACGTCTGGTGCCGAAATAATCCTAGAGGGAGACACGTTACAAAAAAGCGAGAGCTTCTCTTTGCGCTTTTCATCAAGAGCAAATTCTGCACGAGCCAAAATAATATCTGGTTGAATTCCAGAACCGTTCAATGTGCGCACTGCGCTCTGAGTCGGTTTCGTCTTCATCTCCCCTACCTTCGACGGTATCGGAAGATATGACACCATGACAAAGACGACGTGATCTGGATGCTTGATCTTCATCATGCGAGCTGCTTCGAGAAAAAGCATGTTCTGATATTCACCCACGGTGCCACCGACTTCTATGAGTGTGACGTCGGCCTTCGCTTCTCTCTGCGCTACTTCGATACGGCGAATAACTTCAAGAGGAATATGAGGAACGACTTCAACGCACCGTCCATCGTATTCGAGATTGCGTTCCTTGTGTATGACAGTCTCGTAAACACGTCCTGTCGTCATGTAGTTGGCGCGAGTGAGGTCAATATTGAGGAATCTCTCATAATTTCCCATGTCCTGATCCGTCTCATCTCCGTCCTTCAAAACAAAAACCTCGCCGTGTTCGGTGGGGTTCATTGTCCCCGCATCAAGATTGATGTACGGGTCTATCTTAATCGCAGTGACAGTAAGTCCGCGATCCTGAAGAATTTTTGCTATTGAAGATGATGCTACACCTTTTCCGACACCTGATATGACGCCTCCTACAACAAAGATAAATTTCGGATGGTTACCACGCATGAGTTATTTTTTGAGATATTTTCTTATAGCAAGGAAGCTCGAGAGCGACCCCAGAGCAACGCCTGACACTAAAATGATAACAAACACTTGGAAAAAGTTGTCTATGTAATAGTGGAAAAGGTTGATGCCGAAGAAATCAGTCATGCGTTCGCCGAACCAAAGTGATATTGGAAGAAAAATAATCATCGATGCAACAGCTGCAATAAATCCATATATCACACCTTCCACCATAAACGGTCCTGTGATGTATTTGTTCTCGGCACCAACGAGACGCATGACACCGATCTCCTCTCGCGCAATATATATTGTCAGACGAATAGTGTTGAATGTAATGATGATAGAGATGATGACCAAAATGAATGTCAGCAAGATACCTATCATTCGTGCGCTCTCAATGATGTTGGTCAAGCGGTCGATGACCACTTTGTTTTGAAAATAATTTACCTTATCGATAATGTTGGTGCCGTCCTTGGCGAGAGCATTGTCACTCCCCAAGAATTTTGCGATTCCTTCGTATTGCGTTGGGTCAAGAGCTTTTATGTTGAGCGATGCAGACAAAGGGTTCTCACCCAACTCCTCGAGCGCTTGAAGTGTCAAATAGTCATCTTGATGACGTTCTTTGAATTTCGTCAGTGCGTCATCGCGAGAAACGAATATTATTGATGCAACTTCTGGAAGCGCCTTGACAGAATCTTCGAGATCCATCATTTGCTGGTCACTTGCGTCGACAGTGTAATATAGGGTGATATCAACTTTGTCTTCAATCTGGGCGAGTGAAAAATGAAGGACGGCTTGGAGAAGAATAATAAAAGTAATGACACAAAGAGTAATCGTCACAACGAGGACAGATGCGACAGACACGACACCACTTCGTGAGAAGTTGAGAAGTCCAGATCTAAATATGCGTTTTGTGTCTATCCAGCTCATGAGGTAAATGAATAATTATTAATTAAATAACGTATCTGCCGTCTTTGTCATCCCGAACGACTTTACCCTTCTCAAGCGTGATGACGCGCTTGCCTACTGATTCTACCACGCCACGGTTATGTGTTGTCAAAATGATAGTCGTGCCGAGGTCATTGATCTTCTTCAAAATCTGTACGACTTCGTAGGTGTTGATAGGGTCGAGGTTTCCTGTTGGCTCATCAGCAATGACGACTTCGGGCTGGTTGATGATAGCGCGTGCAATAGCAAGACGCTGGCGCTCTCCTCCGGACATCTGATGAGGAAAATGGTGTGTCTTTGCTATCAAGTCAACGAGTTCGAGGACATGTGGCACGTCGCTTTTGATCTCATCGTCAGATTTCCCTGCTGCTTCCATTGCGAAAGCAATATTTTCATAAGCTGTTTTGTTGGGCAAAAGACGATAATCTTGAAAGACAGTCCCAATACGACGACGATAGCGAGGCACATCATTCGCTCGTAGGTTGTGTATATCGAGAGATTCAAAAAAAACTGTCCCTTCTGAAGGCTTTTCTTCTGCCAAAATGAGTTTGATGAGCGTCGTCTTACCTGCACCTGAATGTCCCACGATAGAAACAAACTCCCCCGGTGAAATCGTCAAATTAATATCTTTGAGAGATACAGAATCTGGAGCATATATTTTGGAAACGTTGTTGAAGTAAATCATTTTGTAACAGACGGTAAGCTTTAGGCGTCTTGGCTCTGGCCAATACATTGATTCAAAAGACATTCCTGCTGATTAGATAGAGTATACCAAAGATTCAAGATATACGCACAGAATTGCTGTTATAATCCCCCGCTATTTCTTAGAACTAACCACCTAAAGCCTGTTCCTTCATCGCATCGATAAATCCGTCCAGATTTCCTCCAAACACAGCATCCGGATTGTGCTCTTCATGATCTGTGCGGTGATCCTTGACCATTTTGTAGGGATGAAGGACGTACGAACGGATCTGACTTCCCCATTCGATCTCCGTCGTCTTCGAAATCTGCATACTCTCTTTGAGACTCTTGTGCTCTTCTTCTGCTTTTTTGAAAAGCTTGCCGGCCAAGACTTCCAACGCTCGCTCTTTGTTGGCTTCCTGACTCCGCTCTTCCGTCACATGTGCAGTTAGCCCCGTTGGGACGTGAGTCGCGCGCACAGCAGTCTCACGCTTGTTCACATTCTGACCACCGGGACCACCGGATTTGGCGAATTCTACTTTGATATCGGCAGGATTGAGCTCGGGAAGTTCTGCGAGTCTGATGAGAGGAATGACTTCTACCATCGAGAAGCTCGTATTGCGCTTGCCTTTGGCATTGAACGGTGACATGCGCACAAGGCGGTGAACACCTGATTCATACTTGAGTGTTCCGTACGCATTTTTGCCTTTGACTTCAAGTGTGATGTTGCGGTAGCCACCTTGATCGTTTTCGTTTTGATTGCGAATGCTGAATGAAAAGTTTTTCTTGTCGGCAAAACGTGAGTACATCTCAAAAAGCATGCGAGAAAAATCTTCTGCATCATCGCCTCCAGCACCAGAGAGTATCGCGATGACCGCATCTCCTTTGTCGAACGCACTTGCACCCTCCTTTTTATTTTTCAAATCTTCTATCTCGCGTATCATCGCTTGCGCCTTGACCTTGTCAGCCCAAAAATCCGCCTC
>CAZSFR010000028.1:0-7631 GCA_964606295.1 uncultured Candidatus Saccharibacteria bacterium | reverse complement strand
TTCTTTCGGGGTTGCTGGCGTACTCGCCAGTGCGTGGGGCTTTCTCCGAGCGTACAGGGCAGTTTCAAGCCACCACGCACGCGGAGCGTGCGAAGTCATCGGTTTTGGAAATAGGTGCGAGCTTGGTACAATAAACACACAATAAAAAAACACCCTTTTGGGTGTTTTTTTATTTATTCTGTTTTTGCTTCTTTTACTTCTTCTTTAGTTTCTTCTGCAACAACTTCTTCCGGCATATCTTCTCCATCATCTGTGTTTGTAGGACCCACATACGCTGCCTGCTTCATGCGACGACGGATTTCCTTGGCTACTTTCTCGCGGATGTAATAAAGTTTTGATTTTCGAACTTCTGCTCTCTTGAGTATTTCAATCTTATCAATGTTTGGGGAATACAGTGGAAAAATACGTTCAACGCCAATACCATTTGAAACCTTACGAACAGTAATAGTCGCCCCAGCTTCAGTACCGTGCTTTCGTGCTAAGACGAGACCTTCATATGCCTGAAGACGAATTTTCCCTTTTTCCTGGATTTTTGACCAGACTTTTATTGTATCGCCGGCTCTTACATCGAGCTTCTTTCGCTCCTCGACATTGATTGGGCTTATAGCTAGTGCGTTTTTCATAATGCGCTACACTTTAGCACGCGAAGTGTGTTTTTGCAAGGTTCTTTTGAAATCAGCCGGAAATGGCGCTTCTACTTCGTGCACCTTGCCATCTGGCGTTTTGAAACTTATTTTACGCGCATGAAGAGCAAGTCTTTTGAAACCTAAGGCGTCCTTTCTACTCCCACCATAAAGACTGTCCCCCACAATTGGATGATTGAGATATTTCATATGAACACGGAGTTGGTGCGTCCGGCCTGTTTTCGGAAAGAGTGCAACATAGCAAAATGCATGCCCTTCCTTTTGACGAGAACTCTCGTCGCTATCGTCATTAAATTTGTGAAGCATGCGATAATGCGTGATAGCTTCTCGTAATTCTCCTCGTGTTCCCCTGCCCGAAGACCAACGCCTGAAATCTGTCTTACTTCTCCCAATCGGAGAATTGATTTCGCCAAAGTCTCGTGACGGCCAGCCCCAAACGAACGCGTGATATTCTTTGCGGATATGATGACTTTTAAATTGCTCCTTGAGGAAAAGGAAGGACTTTTGAGTTTTTGCAACAATGAGACATCCTGATGTTTCTTGATCAAGACGGTGAACGATTCCCGGACGAAGGATAGATTCCGATCCTGCGAGATCTTCATCGGCATCTATTTCGCCCCCCTTTTTTATATTTTTACTTTCAACTTTCAACTTTCTACTTTCGACTATATACGGTTCCCCGACTTTCTTTAATTCCGGATATTCCTTTGCCAAAATATCTGAAAGTGTCGTTTTCTTCGTTCTCCCGTCAGGGTGCACCATCAGCCCAACAGGCTTGTCGAAAACGAACAAGTATTTGTCTTCATAGAGAATTGGTGGCACATTCATGTGGGCGATACAGGATTCGAACCTGTGGCCTCCTCTTTGTAAGAGAGGCGCTCTAACCAACTGAGCTAATCGCCCGAAAATTTGTCCTTGTCACAAATAATTTTTCTCCCTAGTGTGCCCCCGCGAGGAATCGAACCTCGAATAACGGCTTAGAAGTCCGCAGTTATATCCATTTAACTACAGGGGCAACTATATTAAGGGCGTTTGCAATATAGCAATATTAGACAGATGGGTCAACGATTACAGGAGCCATCGCCCTGAGCGACTCAAATTCTTTCTCTCTGTTCTCAAATTTCAAAAGCACTGCATCTAAGTTGTTTTCATTTATCTTTTCGTTAACTACAGAACTTTCGATATACGTTTTCGTAAAATCCTGTTCTTGTAGTTTATAAAACTGATATGTGTGCCAAGCAACCGAGATTGCAAATGCAATAAAGCTACCAAAGAGTACTGAGTTCCACAAATGCACAGTGTCTGGCTTACGAAATATACGCTCCTTTTCGAAAGCTCTGATTTTGTGAGATATATGAAAATATTTTTTTAGTGTCTTTATCATACTTGTGAAAAGCTAATTACTGTAAAATCTATACTTGCTTTCCATTCTGGAATTTCTGGTATAAGTGTCCCTACTACAGAATTGAACTCCGTAACATTAAGCGTCAGAGAAGAAAGTGAGATCTCGTATGGCATTTCTTCTAGCATTCTTAGTAGTCGATAGACTTGGCTATATGTTCCAGACATATTGAGTGACACTGACAATACTGGCTTTTCAGAAAGTGTTGCAATGTCTACTGCGTCTATCTCCAACACTCCTCCGCTTAGTGTGTCCAATGATTCAATATATTGAATAAACGGCACGATGTCATCACTTGTAACAAAATGCTTGTCTAGCTCTTCTCTTTTCTCTGTAGTACTAAGTATCAGACTCTTTATTGTTGTAAGCTGTTTTGCCTTTGTCTCGAGTGCCAGACGTTCGTGAGATGCCATCTCTGCCACCCCAAAAACTGATTGAATTCTCAGTGAGAAAAATATGTATAACCCAAGAAGGATAAGCGCAATCGTCGCTGTTATAATAAAACTGATATGGAAAAGTTTAGTTCTCATAATTAACTTTCAACGAAAGATTAAAATCAATATTCCTCTCTTTGACAAGTCCTGAAACAGGTAACTCAACATTATCAAAAGTCGGATCTTTTTTCAACGCATCAACAAATTCAACAAGATTTTCTCTAGTACTTGCGTTTCCATGTAGCAAAAGCGCTACATGACTACCTTCGCTTGCTTCGGTGGTGAGTGACATGTCTTTGATCAATATTCCAGAAGGAGTGATGCTATTGAGAAGTAAGATTATTTTACTGAAATCATGCGGAGTCTCTGTGAGAGAAAAAGTTGTAAGTTTTGCTGTAGTTTCCTTGATGACACGAGAAGATTCTTCTGTGTCAGAAAATGTCTGCGAGGCCTTGTATATCATCAGTCTATCACTTTCACTCTTTACTTGCGTGCTCGCATTCAAATAAATAGGAAGTAAAAGAAAGAGAGAAGCTACGACAACTGCACAAAAAAGCATGAGCGCGACAAAACACAAGCGGAAAAGAAGGGCTTTCCTTTGATCGCTTTTGTATTCAAGTGGAAGTAGGTTAATCATGCGTGAAATCCCCGAGCGCAAGCCCGAGCGTTGTTACATTTGCTAGTGCCTCTTTGTATGACATTTCTGGAATATATTCGAGGAGAGGGTTTGTGTTCACCCACGGATTGGCTCTCTCTACTTGAAGTGTAAGGCTTGCTGTCAGATAATCATCGAGCCCGATGAGATTGGCTTCTCCTCCACATAGATATATAGCATCGATTTTGGGACGAAGTGTTCCATCTTCAAAAGGGTATTTGTGCCAATAAATATAGTGCTTGTTGACTTCGTCTTTGAGCGTCGAGAGGAGGTTGATGAGAGCGGGAAAAACTCCCGTATCAATTGCTCCACTATGAAGTCCAAATTTCTCTTTTTTAATAATCGCCTCCCTTTCAGAAAGAGAAAAATATTTCATAATAGCCTCGGTCAAATGATGCCCACCTACATCGACAGTCGATGTGAAGAGCACGAGACCTTTGAAAACGACACAAATGCCTGTCCGTGTCTCACCAAGATCAATAACCATAAACGTTCGCGGGTCATCCGCAGAAACTATCGCCCGAGCAATAGACTGAGCCTCGAGTTCAAAAGAAAGCGGAGTGAATCCAGTCCCGTCAAAGAGACTGAAGTAACTATCAATGACTGTTTGCGAAATCACTGCAACTTGGAATGTCATTTCATCCTTTGTTTGACTAAATAGATCATAATCAAAAACAGCGTCGACGGTTGCAACGGGGACATGATCTTCGAGTTGCAACATAATAGCATTTCTCACTTCGCTTGATTTCATGGCAGGTATAGTTACATTGAAGCTATATACTTGTTCTTCAGGTAGAGCGACACGGACAAAACGACGAGAGATTGTCTTCTTCATCTCTGTAATAATTGCGCGCAGTCCTTCAATATTTACAATTTTTCCAGAAACGACAAGACCTTGCGGGAGCGCAATTTTCCCATACGTATCAAGGACAAGCCCGTGACTTTCTTCTTTTAGTCCAATGTATTTGATAGACCTATCAGAAATATCAAAACCGATTGACGGCATGCTCAAAAGCACGGGTGGTGGAAAAAGGTGCGCTTTTCTAAATAGTGGCATTATGTTGTAATTATAAGGCAAAATCAGTTGAAAAAAAAGTGGCGTCGAATCCCCGCCCGCTCATTCACAAAGCTCTCATGTGACTTATAGTCCAATGTATTCCAAGAAGTAGTGAAGATGAGGCTCCTGCAATTCTTTTTCTGTAACAAAACGACTCAAATAATTCCCAATTTCCTCTGCGTCAAGGTTTTCTGAGATTGGTATAGTAATGATCGGCATAAGCCATCGGTCAAGTTCCAAAAGAAGCATCGCTTCACTATTCACTTCAATAATATGAAACGCACGTAAATTGCTGTAAGGAAAAAATTGTGTTCCTTCAGAAATTCCCCCTGCACTGATTTCGTAATGTATAATTTTCGGGCGACGGATAGCTAGTACCGAAAGTGTAACACTCGCGATAATGATAAAAATTCCAAAAAGAACATTTCCAAATATAAATGAAATGATTGCGAGAGAGAGCGCTATGAGTCCAAGCGCCCAGTACCAGTCTGTACTTCGTGTCTCGGGATTAAATTCGAGGACATCCCAACTGAATTCTAAGGAAGGTTTCGATACCATACCAAGATTATATCATGAAAATAGATTGAGATGGCACATCGAAAGCAATACCCCCTCACACACCAATACGACTCAGAAATCCTTTTGCTTGTCGGAGACGGACTTATCACGCTTTGCTTTCGCATCACTTATTTCCTTTTTTACCGTTTCAGCACTTGAGACTGTCTGAGCCAAAATCTGTTTTGCGCTCTTCACTCTATCATCAAATCTCATTTTTGCCCCCACAACATCACCTGCTTCACAAAGTAGGGTCGCTTGATTCTCTCCATCTTCTATCTCTGCCTTTGCCTCAGAAAGTCCTTTTTGAATCATATCCGTTCTTTTGTTTATCAATGATTCTAGTGAAGCATAGTACGTTTTGTGTGCACCGATAATTGCGTTATGCCGTTCGCGGGCCTTTGTTTCAAGTTTGTGCTCAAATGCATATCGCGATATCTTCTCGCGAATAGTCTTCGGTTCGGCAACGTTTGTTGCCACTATGTGCTTTACAGTAGCATTCGTATAGACCATAGACGAGAGTTCAGAATTTTTAGAAACAAAAAAGTCTTTACTCTTTGTCTGTGTCTCAGAAAGGTGCAATGCTTTCGCATCCAACTTTTCAATGACACTAGAAGCAATCTCTGGGTATATCGTACAAAAAGACTCCTCAGCAAATGAAAGCTTCGGAAACGCAATACATATAAACAATGGGATAATGTAGATTATTTTTTTCATATTTATAGTTCTTCATTTAACCTCATTAAATCCGTCTCATCTTGATACAAAAAATCCGGTTCTCCTCTAGTAAGTGCAGATTCCTGTGTCGCAAGTGTTTGATTGAGAAGTGTTGTTGCTTCAGCATACGCAGTTTTATATGCTGTTGGAGTTTCTACGACTGCAAATCGATACCCTGTTCCAGCTAAAATGATGAAAAGAGCAAACCCAATCGGCACAAAAAACCTCGGGAGCATCCATACCTTACTTGGAATTGGTAACCGGTTTTCATGTGTGTTTGCTTCCGCAATAATATTCTCCAAAAATGATAGTGGTGGTACTATCTTTGCTTTCAACGCCGAAAGTGCCGTCACTATATCTTCGGCTTCAGTTATTTCTATATTTGTTTGTGATTCATTTGTTTTCATATTTCTTCTTTCATGACATCCCTCAGCTTTTTTACAGCTCTGGAACTTATTTGCCTCACTGCATCCTCAGTCTTATCCAACATCATGCTAATTTCATTATAAGAAAATCCTTCCATGAAGCGGTAGACGATAACATCGTGCTGTTCACCTTCAAGACTATCCAGTGCTCGTAGAATCAAATCAGTTTTCTCGTGAATATCAAAAGCGTTATTTCCCTTTTCTATTTTATCACTCTTTTTTGAAAGCTCTTCATCACTAAATATAGGATCATGCACACCTTTCCTCACGTGATCAATCAACGCATTGCGTGCGACGGTAAAAAAATATGCTAGAGGAGTTATCTTGCGGTCAACATAACTTGCTTTGGACGTAAAAATTTTTATGAACACAGTTTGCGCTACATCTTCAGCGTCTTCTTTGTTTTTGAGCCGAAGGTATATGTATCTATAGACAGGTGTAAAGTAAAGCAAATACAACTTGCCAAAGGCATCCTTGTCTCCGTCTCGCGCGAGACGGAAAAGTTCTTCCGCGCCTTCATCTCCTTGTAATGAGTTTTCTGATGCCATAATTTTGTGGTTAATGGCGCTCGAAACAGATAACGATGTCTAAAGCGCTTTGTGACAAAAGGGTAAATCGGAATTTTGTGCTCTCGCCAGGAATCGAACCTGGATCGTAAGCTCCGCAAGCTCAAATTCTATCCATTAAACTACGAGAGCAAAATCAGGCTTAATTTCCAAGCCCGAACGGGCATAGCTTACCTTACTTTTGCCCCTGGCGCAACGCTTTCCTCTGGAATAAGAAATATGGGCCTGTCTTCTCCCACAGCCATGAGCATTCCCTGTGACTCAAAACCTCTAATAGTGCGCGGTTCGAGATTGGTCACAAAAAGCATGGATTTCCCTACCAAAGTTTCGGTCTCGGGATAATATTCTCTTATTGCAGAGAGAATCTGACGTATATCTCTCTCTTCCCCTAAACTATTTTTTTCAATACTGTTAGGCGGAACGGCCTCAGCGGGTGCAGTTTTTATCCCAAAATCGAGCATGAAACGGATTAATTTGTCAGAATCCGGCACTGGTTCAGCAGAAATAACTTTGCCGATTCGCATGTCGAGTTTTTGGAAATCTTCGTACGTTATCATATATTTTTTTTATCAAGGTAGCGCTGTAACAATATTTGCGCCGCATGATCATCTATTACTTTTAATATCTTCTTTTTCGTTTTCCTGGCATGTGTATCTCCTTTTCCAAATTCTCTCAGTCGCGCTTCGTGTGATGTAAAACGCTCATCAATATAATCAACACCAACAAACTTTTCAAGCTCAACTCCAAAATCTCTACTCATTTTCTCAATCGTATTCTCCAAGCCTGCTGTGGTCAGTGATTGACCGATAACAACTCGTTCGACTTTCTCTTCTTTTACCAGAGCGACAATCTCATATAGAATTCTTTTGGAATTCAAAATCACTCCGTGCGGAAAAGCAATCCTTCCGTCGTCATCGGAGAGAGCCAAACCTATTCTTTTTGTTCCGTAATCAATTCCAAGAGTTCTCATAGTGCGGTCTATATTGTACAAAATTCGAACTTATTTTGAAAGTAATCCTGATGATACGGAATACTAGCGTTCCCCGCGCGCTACGCGCCTCTGTGCGAAGCGCAGAGCTTTCCAAGAACGGAAAGTGCGGAAAAACGCTAAATACAAAAGGGACTCGGGTTCGGAAGCAAAAATATGGTCGGCACGAAGTGCCGTCTGTTCTCTAT
>CAZSFR010000027.1:0-8478 GCA_964606295.1 uncultured Candidatus Saccharibacteria bacterium | reverse complement strand
TACGCAAGCCCCACCATCAACAAACTAGTTTTCTGGATGTTGTTCGAATTTTTCTTCATATTATTCGGAACCATTCTAGGCAGTTTCCCTTTTGTCGATACAACAGGCGACGGTGCGTTCGTGACTATTGCGTGCATTTTTTTTATTTCACACGTCATTCATATTGCGTATGAAATATCATATGGAAGAAGAAGTGAGAAAATCACACTTCGTGCCAAAGAAAAGTATGTACATCTATGGGAAAAAACGTACGAATACTGGAGCGAGCTGTTCGGTGAAAATCTAGAGACCGTATCTGTCATTGGTTCGTTCGACCGACGTTCAATAATACTGTGTGAGAAATATTTGACTACATCTGCAATGCAGTATAACGATGCTGTTTCCAAAATGGAAATAGAGCATTCGAAGGAATTGAAACGTGCTCACGAATGTCTTTTGTACAATATAGAGACAGGGCACAGGTCACTCATCTTGTTTGTTCTTAATGATATAAAAGGGAGACTATCACTCCTAGAATAAGATATTTCAGTGCCGTAGGACAACTACGGCATTTTTTATTTTATTTTGAGCACACTAAAATAATCTTCGATGTAGGGAAACATGGTATCACAGGCGACGAAAACGACTTTTGTATTTTTGTGGAGTTCCTTTTTCTTTTTCAAACTAGCGAGTTTCTTGAGAACGCCCGCAAACTGCATACCTGTCGAGGGCCCGACGAAAAGTCCTTCGCGGATGAGCTTGTGAGAATAAAGAAATGCGGGTTTCGTTTCGATTGGCATCTCTTCGTCCACAACACTCTCCCACGGAAGCCCAAGCTTCTTCACAGCGTCTTCGTTCCGCGGTCCGGGAATCGAATTTCCCCTTTTTATCGATGTGCCCAATACGAAAACGTCAGGGTTCTTCTTTTTCAAATATTTTGCAGCGCCTAAAATAGTACCTCCTGTCCCGAGCGATGCACAAAAAAGTCCGACGTCAGGAAGTTGCTTCGCTATTTCTTTGCCGATTATGTTGTAGGATGCTTTTGGGTTGTTGGCATTCGTGTACTGATTGAAATTGTGCCAGCCAGTTTTCTTACCCATGTGCGTTGCGTCCCAAATCCCGCCAGACGTACCGAAGACGTCCGGTGACGGTACGCCGTGCGAGATGATAAGATCGGCGCCGACGAGACGAAGAAAATTTTGCTTGTTTTTGGGAACGTCCGGCGTGATGATCGCATGCATGTGTGGAATGCCAAAGTGACGTGAGAGAACTGCGAGCGACATGACAGTATTGCCGGAAGAATATTCCACGAGATGTTTGATATTCTTGCGCTCACTCGCCGAAAGTGAATCAAGCATAAAAAACGAAGGAAGGGATTTGATGTTCGCAAGCGGTACCGTCTGCATGAGCTTCACATATATCCGCACGCCATCTTTGTGAAATGTATTGAGTCGAGACGGAAGTTCAACAAGAGGTGCGGGACCAGTCGAACCCGGTGTCAGATAATCGAGTATCGCCTTTTGTCCCGAGAAAACATTTTTCATAACTTGTATTTCACTTTAAAAACTTTTTAACTTTACAAACTGGCCATTCCCTCAAACGATTTCACGGCGGGTCCGATAAGCCACACCTTCTCAAAGTGATCACCTTTTCGTGTCAGCTTCACACGAAGGTCACCACCTTTTGCTTCAATTGCATATTCTGCTTCTTCTCCTTCTGGCAAATCTTTCGCCAACATCGCAGCAACCGCGACCGCACCTGTACCACACGCGAGCGTCTCGTCCTCTACTCCCCGCTCATATGTGCGCATCGGTATTGCACCTTCTGTAACTTTCACAATATTGACATTGACTCCGTTTGGGAAGTCTTCGTGATAGCGAATCTCACGCGCGTACGGAATGAGATCAAATTTCTCAATCTCATCTTTTGTTTCGACATAGTGGAGACATCCTGTCTGACAGACAAATCCCTCTTTGTACCTCGTCGGTATTTCTACGTCCTGCATATGTACAGCAATGTTTCCATCATCAAGTACTTCTGCTTCATATAAACATTCTTTGCCGAGAAAGCGTGCGTGGTTTGTAACGATACCCAAGTCTCTAGCAAACTGCACAATACAGCGTGTCCCATTACCGCACATCGCTTCATCACCTAGGTCCGCGTTGAAATACCTCATACGAAAATCAATGTTCGCCACATCTTCAAGCAAAATGATACCGTCCGCACCAATCCCTGTATGACGATTGCAGAGTGCGCGAATCTTTTCAACTGTCGGCTCGCCGAAAGCACCTTCACGATTGTCTATCATGATGAAGTCGTTCCCCGCACCGTGATATTTTGAGAATATGAGATTCATAATACGATTATAACACGTGATTGAATAGGCAGATTGCCATAGCAAATGTGTGACGGCCGTCACGCATTTGCTATGAGTTCCAAAATTCTACAAAATTGATATGTCAAAGCAGTTTACCTGTTTGTCTATCTCACCAACGTGAGCCATCCCCGAGGATCGAACTCGGGACCCCAGCTTTACGAAAGCTGTGCTCTACCAACTGAGCTAGGATGGCTAACGAGAAGTACTGTAACAAAAAAGCACACCCTATTCAATAACCTCAATCGGATAGATCTCAATCGCGGGCTCCTCGTGCTGAATCATTTTTTGCAATCTTTTTTCCCAGGTTCACCGCCGCTTCGGGATTATTTTTTATTCCGTTTGCTATTCGTTCTCCAACATATGCCAACTTTGCGCCTTTTTCAACTTCACCAATTCCTGTGAAATCAAGACCGAGGTCAACAGCCCCTTTTGCTCCACGGACTAATCTATCATTTTTGGATAGTTCTTCGCCAGAGAGCGTTCTTCCATAAGCACTCTCAGTAATCTTTTTGGCTCCACCAGCAAACGGAGTCGCGTCTGCAATTTGATTAAACTCTTTAGTTTGTACAATCTCAGTAATTCTTTTTTTTGCTTGCTCTAAATAAGTTCTGGCTTCATTATCTAAATCATCAAGTTTTTTATCTAGACCGAGCTGATTGTTTGTTTCACTTTTTGCTGAAGGATTTTTTAACGTAACGGTATTGTCAATTTTTTGTAATTCATCTTGATTCTTGGGAAGGGAGTCAAAATCTGTTTTTATTCTTTCTAAAATTTCTTGAGCAAATTCTTTTTCACTTTTTTCTACCTCAATAGAAGCGATTTTAGACTGCTTGTTTGATTCCAGCGCTTCAATATCATTTTCTATTTTAGAAATTTCTAAATTCATATTATCTTGCTACTTCATTTTCTAAAGTATCTTCGATTTCTTTAATCTTCACCTCCTCTATTTTTACTCTATAAGATTTTAGTAAGGACTTTTTTTTGCCTGCAATACTTTCTAGGCGTGCTTTGAAATCCTGATAAATTTTGCTAATTTCACTAATCTTGCCGTCTCTCATATGTTCACTTTAGCATTTTGTAGGATATTCTTCCAATTATCTCACTTGCAAAATCTGAAAGTAAGCCCCCCCCATCCACTCTTTGCACATATAATTCCAGAATGCGAAAACCTTGAGAGAGATCCTTCCTAATCTACTAAATTCAAATATAGAATTAGAATAAACACAGCAGGAAATACTTCGCGCGTCCCACGCTCTTGGGTCTTCTGTATCTTTTTCTACAAAACTGGAGCCGTTGAGCAGGATTGAACTGCTGACCTCGTCATTACCAATGACGTGCTCTACCAACTGAGCTACAACGGCCTATCCGAGAGCGAGGCTACTATAGCTCATTTCAATCTCTTTTTCAATTTAATTTTGAGGCAATCTTCAATATAATTTCCTTCGTTTCATCAAATGAAATACATGCATCGGTGACGGAGATACCGTGCGAGAATTTGACTTTCGCTATATTTTGCCTCCCTTCCAAAATATTGCTTTCAAGCATAAGTCCTCTGATACTCGCATATCCGTTTTTGCGAAGCTCTACGACTCTTTCGGCGACACCCTTTTGCTTGGTGTGATCCTTGCCCGAGTTTCCATGTGAACAATCAATAACGATATGTTGTGGCAATCTATTTTCTTCCAAAAGTTTTTCTGCTTTCACGACTGTCGCTTCATCTGCATTTGGTCCTGATGCTCCTCCGCGCAAAACAAGAAATGTCTGAGGATTTCCCGAAGAACGAACGACGTCGACAAGTATCCCATCATCCGTCCCCAGATACGCGTGTGGTGCGCGAGCTGCCACCATGGCTTCTATTGCCGTTTCGATATTCCCCTCTGTATCATTTTTGAATCCGACTGGCATGGGAAGTGAACTCGCAATTTCACGGTGAATCTGAGACGTCACTGTCCGCGCGCCGATAGTGCCGACAGACATGAACGGCGCAATAACTGGCGCGAGAAAAGGTGATAGGAATTCTGTCGCCATCGGTATACCCATAGTATCAATCTTTTTGAGTAAATCAATCGACTCGTGTATACCCTTCTTGATATCGTACTCGCCAGAGAGATCAGAATCCATGATAAATCCTTTCCATCCGAGCGTCGTCCTCGGTTTTTCGAGGTACACGCGCATCACGAGGAGCAACGTGTCTTGTACTTCTCGTTGCAGATCTGAAAGCATGCGCGTACTCGAGCGCTTCGTCTTTGTTGTGTATTGAACATGGACCTGTGATGACAACAAATCTTTTATCATTTTCAAAATTTATTTTCTCTTTTTTCATTAATTACTTTTTTCGAAACATGCCGGTGATTACTCCATTCCACAACTCTCCCACATAATCTCTCCCTTTGATCAAAAGATCTGTTACTGAGAATAGTCTACTCGGTGCATATATCTCTTCCCATTCGTTTTCTTCCCCTTCGATCATATCAGAAATCATCATTCCTGCTAGTGTGCCATACGTCATGCCGTTTCCAGAAAATCCACCCGCGGTAAACCGATTTGGATATTTGGTGGAATAACGCCCTATGATCGCGAGGCCGTCAGTCGGCTCGTATATCGATCCATCCCATTTGCGCACAATGTCATACTCAACGTCTGGCAAAATATGTTTAAAATAATTCTCCAAACGTTCATAAGCATTCACGTCTTTCATTTTGATTTCTTTCCTGTGATCCTCTCCACCTACAATAACACGATCACCACCGTCTTTGCCTTTTCCTGCGTCCACACGGATATAGTGATAGGGATTTTCATCATCCTCAAAAAGAGCCTCGGGTATCTGACCATGCGACACGGATAGCTCGAGTACATAAGAAACATATTCACCCTTTTTGAAATAGTACCACCATGGCTGAACATAAGGATTGTGAGTGGCTATGACAATCTGGTCAGCGGTAATAGTAAAGGTCTTGTGTCCGACTTTTGCCTCGACTTCTACTTTTTGAACTTCTTCCCCTCCCTTGATCTTGCCTGCAGTTGTATTCTCGTAGAACTCGACGCCATTTTGCATTGCTTTCTTCCGGAGACCTACCAGATATTTCGTGGGATGAAATTTGGCCTGATGTAGAATCTTCATACCTCCAGTATTCTCAAATGGAATTTTGCCTGATGAAAATGTTTCAGCGGCAAAGCCGGATTTTTTGCGGGCCTTTACTTCTTCTACACACCGTTCTAATGACGTAGCGTCCTTTGCAAAAGAATAGTACGGCACGCGCATGAATTCGCAATCAAATTTATCGTTCTTTGTTGTTTGTTCTATATAGGTAATCGCTTTCTCATGTGAAGCGACAATTTCCTTTACATTTGCTTTGCTATTCATTCGAAGCAAATCCTGCACGTCAGTATCGAGCATGGATGTGAGAAAAGCTGTTGTATATGCAGTCGTTGTATCTTTGAGATTTCCCTTTTGGATTACAACAACCTTCTTGCCCGATTTGGAAAGTTCGTATGCTGTCGTCATCCCTGTTATACCTTCACCGACAATAAGCACGTTGCACGCTATGTCTTTGGACAGAGCAGGGAGAGGGGCAATATTCTCGAGATATTCAAGCCATGGTGTATCAAATTTTTTCATACACTACAAGTGACGTTCAAAACGATTATTCCTGACACCAATACTTGGTTCGTATAATCACTCAATTGGTTTTACGTTTTTAATATTTTGCTCCTTTAATTCTTTATTCCACACATCTTTGTATATTATTTCGTACTCCCGCAAAGCCGTTTTCACTCCTGAGCTATAGAGTGAATTTTTAGTCACAAACTCTGCTTCGATTGGTTCAATCAATGTATTTGTCCTCATTGACAAAGACGCTACTATTTTATCCGCTTTCAAATCAGCGTAAAAGGTTGCTTCACTGATTTTGTCCTTAATTCTCTCCTCTGATTCACTCCTATCTTCAAATATCTTATTCAAAACTTCCTTTATTGCAGGATCATTCTCAAGAGTCTTTAGTTCCTTTGCGGTTATAGTATCTGAAAGACCATCATACTCATCAAAGACATCATTCATGAGATAATAGTCCTCCAGATAGGCCCATACATCAGGCGTAAAATACTTTGTGAATTTCTCTGTAGTTAATCCAAATTCTTGAGCGTCTTGATTTCGTATATCTCGAACTGATAACGAAAGTTCATCCTTGATTTTTTTCTTCTCTGTGTTTATCTCCTGTTTTGACAACTCGAGGATTTGTTTTATTTCTGATTCCATTTTTTTTATTTCAGCACCCTCTTGACTGTTGACAACTCTTGCATACTCCTGAAAAGCGTCACTGGTTAGGCTGTCTATGTATACACGGAACTTATCAGACTCTTCATTTGTTTCCTTTTTATCGTTTTCTTTTTTTGTCTGTGTCTCATTCTCCTGATCTTTGACGAGCTGTTCGTGAGCAAAAACGAGCTCTTCTGTCTTTCCTCCATCCACCTTTTTGTATGCAGTGCGAAGACGCTCCAGAAGATCGTTTTGATTCTTCTCTCGGCTTTCTTTTTCACTTCGATACTCATTTTTGTAACTTTCTATTGACGTGCGAGTACTCTGTGGATGATACGCTACATCCATATACGAGTTGGGCATTTTGTTTTGCGATTTCCAATATTCAAGTACAAAATCCTGAAATTCCTGCGGGTTGTTTGTATGTAAAGAATCTAGATACTCTACTATCTTGTCCCTAGACTCCTTTTCAAATTCTCCATTTACTTTCTCAAATCTATCTTCGATGTTGGAACGAATCGTGTCGTACGCACTAAATAAATACAAATTTCCTTCAATGCTTTGAAAGATGGTATCGACTTGTTGTTCTATCTCTTCGATTGTTAGCGGGAGCTTCTGAGTTTCCCAATTTTCTTCCGCTTTTTCTTCTTTATCAAACTGCTTCATAGCTTCGTGGTAACTTACCAATCCTCCAATCGCAAGAGCGCCGAGAATTCCTCCGTAGGTTCCAAAAAACTTGCGATCGTGTCGTCTATTCTTCCTGCCAATTTCAGGATAATAATACTGCTCTATTTGTTTCAAAAATGCAGGCGTCTCATAATTTGGACTATCATCACTACGATTCTCTTTCGCGAGATAAAAAAGACCATTGAGTATATCCTTCTTCAGCCTCTTGTTGCCTTTGTATGTTTCAACAAAGCTCTCAAAATCAGGGTTCTCATTCTTGGTTGCACGAAGTGTATTTATAAAATCAGGACCCTCAAGCCCTTTGAGTGATTCTATTTTGGTTGTGAGTTTTGATTCTTTGTCTACAGCTTTCTCTCCATTGCCACTTTTTCCAGATAATGTTTCAAGACTCATGGTATTTTTTTAATTCATTTTATAAAAACCTTCAACACAGAAAGTATAGCAAAGTAAGAGATTTTGACCATCTCACTCAAAAAGCTTGAAAAATGAGTCCAAAAATGGTATTTTGTGTGTGCTTTGTCGGGGTAGCTCAGTTGGTAGAGCACAGGACTCATAAGCCTGGGGTCGTGGGTTCGATCCCCACCTCCGACACATGTGACGGAAGTACGCAAACTGCTTTGCGTACGAGTGAGATCGAAAGCCGGAGCTATATTTTTTGCGACGCAAAAACAAGCGAGGCGGGGTCGCGACATTGCGAAGCAAGAGTTGTGACCAATCCCCACCTCCGACACAACCATAAAGCTAGGGTTTTTTCTAGGTTTGTGATAATTTATAGTCTGTGCGCTGGTAGTAATAATGCAGTGGTAGCTCAACTGGTTAGAGCACCCGCCTGTCACGCGGGAGGTTGCGGGTTCAAGTCCCGTTCACTGCGCATAAAGAAAATAGCCGGCTTATGCTGGGCTATTTTTTTATATCCAGGAAAGCAAGCAATGGTGTTTGCTTGCGTCGGGACTTGAAAACCTTTTGAGTATAAAATTGAGTGCGAGGCACGACAATTTTATCCAAAAGGTGTACTGTAGCTGTAAGCTTCTAGTCCCGTTCACTGCGCATAAAGAAAATGTGAAGAATTTTAAGGACTTGAACGCCGGAACAATGTTTTGCGAGTACGCAAAACGTGAGATGGTGCCTAGACCAAAATTTTTGACGAAAAATTTTAAGTCGCGGGAAAGATTCCGGTCGA
>CAZSFR010000026.1:0-9137 GCA_964606295.1 uncultured Candidatus Saccharibacteria bacterium | reverse complement strand
GGTTACCTGCAGATAGACGAAAAGACCCCAGAAGCTTTACTGTAGCTTGATATTGAGCATATTTGTTGACTGCGTAGCATAGGTGGGAGAGGTTATACGTACGATCTCGGTTGTACGGTACTCGTCAGTGAAATACCACTCTGTTTATGGATATGTTCTAACCTTGACGGCAAAAACGTTAAGAGACAGTATTTGGCAGACAGTTTTACTGGGGCGGTATCCTTGAGCTAATCAATTTCCATTGGTTAGTTCAAAATATGTCGCCTCAGGAGGTTGCAATTGGTTCATGATTGCGACTCGAAAAAAAATAAAAAGGGGGACCATCAGCATTTGGCTGATGAGAAAAGTTGGGAATATCGGAAAACATCTGCATTTTTGACAGACAATTCCGAGGAAGATTGAGTTTATGAAGTAAAAAGTTTATAAAGTTTATAAAGCAAATGCATTTCGTATTTACTTTCAACTTTACAAACTTTACAAGCTTGTAACTCACTTGTCCGTAGAGACTACGAACCGACTTCCACAATATTCATGGCGAGTTTTGTGGAAATGATATAGTCCGATCTTATTGGTGACAATAAGGAATATTACACTCCGGTAGTATTCGCAGAAAGAAATTTCTGTTAACACATTGCCTAAACAGTAACGGAGGAGTTTACAAAGGTACGCTAGGCGCGAATGGAAACCGTGCCGATAGTGCAATGGCATAAGCGTGCTTAACTGCAAGAGGTACATCTCGAGCAGATACGAAAGTAGAACATAGTGAACCGACGCTACGCTTTAGACGCGGGCGAAGATTAACGGATAAAAGCTACTCTGGGGATAACAGGCTAGTTCCGCCTAAGAGTTCATATCGCCGGCGGAGTTCGGCACCTTAACTTTATTGTTACAAACAATGACATCGGGGTGCCTAGGAAAGTAATTTCCTACAAAAAATAATTGGCTATAAGGAGCGAAAGCTCCTTGCTACGACATCGCTCGAATCATATACAAAAATTTGTATGCGCTTCTCGCTCGTCGTGGTAACGGTGGACTCCACACTAGCATGTGCTTTGCACATTTCATGTGGACAATACCGTGGGAAGGCTCTGAATTTTTCAGAGAACCCGTAGAGACTACACGCCAATCTCCCTAAAACTTTTGCAAATCAAAAGTTCGGTCGAACAATTTTTAATAAAATTGTTTTAGCCATGGGATGAAGATATAGTCCGATCCTTCTGGTAACAGAAGAAACTCTCGAGATATCGTTTTCTCGAGAAGTAGACGACAGCGATGTCGGCTCACCTTATCCTGGTGGTGTAGCAACTACCAAGGGTTTAGCTGTTCGCTAATTAAAAAGGTACGCGAGCTGGGTTCAAACCGTCGTGAGACAGGTTGGTCTCCTATCTACTGCAGGCGTTCGATTTTTGAGAAGATTTGCTCCTAGTACGAGAGGACCGGAGTGAACTGACCTCTGGTGTACTGGCTCTAGTGCCAACTGGACCGCCAGGTAGCTATGTCGGGCATGGATAACCTCTGAAAGCATCTAAGAGGGAAGCCAACTTCAAGATAAGAAATCGTTGAGGATCCAAAGAGATGATTTGGTTGATAGGCCTTAGGTGTACGCACAGCAATGTGTTTAGCCGAGAGGTACTAATGATCCGAATCCTATTAGGAAATCTGAAAACCACAGGTTCAATTAAAGAAAAGACAACAATTCCAGAAGCTTTCGAGCTTTTGGAGTACGTGATAGAAGTTTGAAAATTTAGTCTTGGTGATTTGACGACGGGGTCACACCTCTTCCCATTCCGAACAGAGAAGTTAAGCCTGTTAGTGCCGATGATAGTCCTTCGGGGCAAAAGTAGGTAGTCGCCAGGACTAAGTTTTCAAACAAACAAATGTCACGCGCTCTAAAAGCTCGAACAAAAAAACACCTTATCTTGAAGGTGTTTTTTTGTTATACTCGAGTTGTATGTCCTGGAGAAGCAAACGACAATTTTCTTATCTCGCAATGGTTTTGGGTATTGGCCTCGTTTTTTTGGCGATTATGATAGTGCCAAAATTTTTGGTAGCACCTTCGTGTACAGACGGCAATCAAAACGGAGATGAGATAGGTAAAGATTGTGGTGGCTCATGTGTCACGTACTGCAAAGAGCAAGTTGCCCCAATTTTGGTTAGATGGTCTCGCTCGTTTGAGACGACGGACAATGTCTACAATATTGTTGCCTATCTCGAAAATCAAAACCTTGATGCGGGTGCGCGATTCAACTATGAGTTCAAGCTCTATGACGCAGAGAATGTTTTTGTATCACGTATTGAAGGCACAGAAAACATATCTCCAAACGGACGCTCTGTTATCTTCGTGCCGACAGTAGTCACCGGAAATCGTATACCCAAACGAACGACGCTCACCATTGTAGGTGAGCCAGTTTGGAGGAAAATTTCTATCGACACAATCACCAAGGCAAACGTTAGTGTTTCCTCATTTGAAATTCAAAATCCTACCAGCGATCCAAAACTCACTGCCATTATAAAAAATGAGACACTGTTTCCTATAGGCTCATTTCCTGTGAATGCGATTTTGTACGATGCGTCTGGCAATGCATTTGCTGTTTCGCAAACTGTTATTGATGGATTGTTGCCACAAGCGACAGCAAATGCCTATTTTAGTTGGCCATTACCGTTCAAGGAAGCACCGGCACGCACAGAAATACTTCCACTTGTTGATGTTGTAAAATAAAATGAAAAGATTTTTTCAAACCTCCTATATTGATTGGTCAATAATTGCCATCATCCTTCCTATTATGGGAGCAGGCATTTTGACGATGGCATCTTTTCAGACGGGAGGAGGTAGTTCACTTGTCGGAAGACAGCTCGTATGGATTGCAATATCATTGGGCGCCATTGTTCTATTTTCACGAATGGACATGCGTTTCTTGAAACGGACAGACGTTCTTGTCGGAGCATATTTTCTTGCGGTGTTACTCCTTGCGAGTCTCTTTGTTGTCGGTACATCAATAAACGGTTCACAGAGTTGGTTTTCATTTGGGAGTTTCTCATTTCAACCGAGCGACTTTGCCAAGCTTACCCTCATCCTTCTTCTCGCAAAGTATTTTTCTCGCCGGCATATTGAAATCGCCAATATGAAACATCTTCTCATATCCGGGTTTTATGCACTGACATTCTTTTTTCTTGTTTTCCTTCAACCTGATTTCGGTTCCGCTCTCGTCATTTTTCTTATCTGGTTTGGCATGATTTTGATATCTGGTATTTCCAAAAAGCATCTCATTATTCTAGTCGGACTTCTTTTGTGCGTCGCTCTCTCTCTTTGGTTTTTTGTTTTTAAAACGTATCAAAAGGAGCGCGTGCTGACATTCATTCATCCACTCACCAATGTTGAAGGTTCAGGGTATAATGCGTACCAATCCACAATCGCTGTTGGCTCAGGGCAAGTTGTTGGAAAGGGGATAGGATTTGGCACGCAGTCAAAACTCAAGTTTTTGCCCGAATACGAAACGGACTTTATATTTGCTGCCTTTTCTGAGGAATGGGGATTTATCGGTTCAGCACTTATCCTCATTTTGTACGTGCTTTTGATTGTCAGGATTTTATCCAACGCACTCATTGGGAGATCAAATTTCGAAACTCTCTTTGGTGTTGGTTTTGCATTAATGCTCATGTCGCATATTATCATTAATGTTGGCATGAATATTGGGCTCATGCCCGTCACAGGTATTCCTCTCCCGTTTATGAGTTATGGCGGATCGCATCTTCTTGTTGAATCGATCGGACTTGGCATACTCATGTCGATGAGGCGTTATGCGCGTGCGATGCATCGAGACGATATGCAGAGAGAATTTTTGGGAATCTAAAATAGAAGTTAGACTTTAGTCCATTAGACTCGAGTAGAAAAATACTAAAATAGTTATGCAAATAATTGATGGAAAAAAAATGCAGGCTGAGATTCTGGAAAAAGTTCGCGAAGAACTCAAGCGACTTTCGTATACACCGTATTTCACCGATATTCTTATTGGAAGCGACCCTGTCAATGCAAAATATGTTGCGATGAAGAAGAAAACTGCCGAAGAGATCGGTTTGGGTTACAAAGATGTTTTTTTTGGAGAAGACGCGACGGAGAGTGATGTTGTCCGTGCAATTGAAGAACTCAATCGAGCTCCTGGTATGGCGGGCATCATAGTTCAGCTTCCACTTCCGGCAGGGTTTGATAAGGATCGGATTTTGAATGCTGTCTCAGCGGACCTTGATGTTGATGTTCTCGGAAAAAGTGCGAGTGAAAAATTTTATAATGATAAAAGTACTATTGCTCTTCCAACAGCAATTGCTGTCATGAAAATACTAGATTTCACTTGCCCTGATATGGATGAAAAAAAAATTCTTATTCTCGGGCAAGGCCCGCTCGTTGGCAAACCCGTGAGCCATCTTTTGACGGGGCGGAGAATCGTTCACAATACCGTGACAAGGAAAACAGATGAGAATGAAAAGTTGGCTCTACTAAAGAATGCTGATATCGTTGTGAGTGCCATGGGTGTGCCCAATATTATTCGAGGTGACATGCTCAAGGACGGCGTCGTCGTCATTGATGCAGGAACATCAGAAATGGAAGGATCGATAGTCGGTGACATAGAATTTAGTTCAGTATCAAAGAAGGCTTCATTTATTACACCGACCCCAGGAGGAGTCGGACCGGTCACTGTCGGTTGTCTATTTGAAAACGTTCTCCGTGTCGCACAATCACAAGCGAACAAGTCATGAATTTAGAATTATTTCATTTTTTTAATAATCTAGCGCAGACGAGTCCTTTCACACAAGTGCTTGTCATATTCCTTGCGACTCATCTCGCGACGATTGCACTCGTCTTTACGTTTGGCTTCCTAGTATTTTCTATCGTTCCGCGACACATACGGAAGAGAGAAATTTTTTTTACAAGAAAAGTGTACACTATTATCCGCGAACGAGTCTCACGTAACAGAGCATTTGCTCTCACACTGATCCTCTCACCGCTTGTATCTTGGGTACTCGTCAAAATCCTCAAAGCACTGATACATTTTCCGCGTCCGCATATTTCAATCATGGATTTTTCTCCGCTTTTCTTTTATGGAAGTTTCGAGTCTTTTCCGTCAGGACACGCAGTCATCTTCGCTTCACTTGCCACGGCAATGACTTTGTATCATCGCAAGATTGGACTAGTGTATATCCTTGTAGCAATACTTATAGGGATATCGCGTATCGCAGCAGGTATTCATTTTCCTGTTGATGTGCTGGCTGGTTACGCCATAGGTGTATTACTGACGCTTGCGATTTATTATTCAGTTGAACAATCAGAGAGACCGTCTCGAGTAAAAATATGACAGTTTTTGACGCAGTAATTCTCGGCATCGTCGAAGGAATCACAGAATTCCTGCCTATTTCCTCTACTGCCCACCTCATCATGACATCTCGATTTCTAGGGCTCCCGCAGACCGAAGCAATGAAGAGCTTTGAGATTATGATTCAGGGAGGTGCAATACTTGCGGTCCTCGTGGTTTCAGTACGGTCGCTTTTTTCTGACAGGCACCTTATAGGCAAGACAGTAGTCGCGTTTGTGCCGACATCTATAGCAGGACTTTTGCTTTATCCGATTGTCAAAAATGTTTTTCTTGAAAATTATTTTATAATACCGATCGCACTCATCGTTGGTGGAATCGTCATGATTGTTTTTGAGAGAAAAAAAGTCAAAACGCCTCATGAGGAAGACAAAGAGGATCTTTCGTTAGTGAGCTATCGCCACGCGTTTCTCATCGGATGCGCGCAGATACTCGCACTTATTCCGGGTGTGTCTCGAAGTGCAACGACAGTTGTCGCGGGCAGAATGCTTGGATTGTCAAAACAAAATATCGTTAAGTTTTCATTTTTTTTGGCAATTCCCACTATTGGTGCTGCCACAGCGTATGATTATCTAAAAAATGTAGATTCGATGAAGAGCTCAGATCTCGTTTTGATTTTTGTTGGATTTGCTGTTTCGTTTGTTGTGGCATACATTGCGCTTTCATGGCTGCTCCGGTATGTGAGAGCACATAGTTTCGAGAGATTTGGCTGGTATCGGATTGTTATTGGCGCTATTTTCCTTGTCGCTCTCATTCTCTAAACTATTGCCAATAAGGCGCAAAAGGGCTATACTCCTAATCGTTT
Source organism: uncultured Candidatus Saccharibacteria bacterium (assembly GCA_964606295.1). Classification (GTDB taxonomy): domain Bacteria; phylum Patescibacteriota; class Minisyncoccia; order Phycocordibacterales; family UBA9973; genus JAGOPB01. The sequence continues at coordinate 2,969 of CAZSFR010000026.1, read as the reverse complement.
ATGATCAAAAAGAGGCTTACTGCGCTGGCAATTTTCATCCTTGGCGTCTTCGTCGCCTTTTTTGTTTTTCAATCTGAGCCGAGTACGTTAGCGCGCCTTCCTCACGTTTTTGGAGAGAAGCCATTTACCCTCGGACTCGATCTTTCTGGTGGAACACACCTTATATACAAAGCCGATATAAGCAAGGTTCCAGAAGCGGACAAAAAGGATGCGATGGATTCACTCCGCGATGTTATCGAGCGCCGTATCAATATATTTGGTGTTTCTGAACCAATCGTGCAACTAGAGCATTCAAAGCTCACTGGTGAAGACCGTCTTTTGGTTGATTTGCCTGGTGTGACAGATATTAGTGAAGCCGTAGCCATGATTGGACAAACACCACTTCTGGAATTCAAAGTTGAGGATCCAACTTTCGATCCGAGCAAAATACAACTGGACGCATCAAACATTGATGAAAATGGTGTTTTGCAAGTGAATGCTGATATATTAAATGCTCAGTATATAGCAACAGAATTGACTGGACGTCATTTGGCGCGGGCAACACTCGAATTCGATCAAACAACATACGAGCCGATAATAGGTCTTGAATTTAACGATGATGGTGCAAAACTTTTTGAAGAGATTACATCTGCAAACGTCGGCAAGACGGTTGCAATTTATCTCGATGGTGCCGTAATTTCTGCGCCAAATGTGAACGAAAAAATATCAGGTGGCACCGCGGTCATTTCGGGCAACTTCACTCCTGACGAAGCGAAGATACTTGTCGGACGCCTCAATTCGGGTGCTTTGCCTGTGCCGATAGAACTTATTTCAACACAGACAATAGGTGCGTCGCTTGGAGCAAATGCGGTTGCGGGTGGAGTAAAAGCGGGAATGATTGGCTTTATAGCTGTTGCAATTTTTCTCATCATATTTTATCGTTTGCCGGGACTGGTCTCCGTCATCGCTCTTTCTATATACACGGCTATCATGCTTGCGCTTTTCAAACTCATACCAGTCACTCTCTCTGCACCAGCTATAGCAGGATTCATCATATCTATTGGTCTGGCGGTGGACGCAAACGTGCTTATTTTTGAGCGCATGAAGGAAGAGATGAGAAGTGGCCGTACGATACCTGATGCGATGCACGAGGGATTTGAACGAGCGTGGCCATCAATTCGTGATTCGAATATCTCAACAATCATCACAATGGCGATACTATTCTGGTTCGGTACGTCACTCATCAAAGGATTTGCGCTGACGTTTGGTCTCGGTGTTCTAGTATCAATGTTTTCTGCTATTACACTTTCACGCAGATTCCTATATGGCGTCGCTGGAGGGGAGAGCAAGGTCGCACGATTTTTATACAGTTCAGGTTTCTCAAAATAAATTATGTGGATTATTAAACACAGAAAAATATTCTTCGCTATATCTATCGCTCTCACTCTTGCATCGATAGCACTTCTTGTTCTCCGCGGAATCCCACAGTCAATTGAGTTCAAAGGTGGAGCCTTGCTTGAAGTGGCATATACGGAAACTCCCGCAACGTTCGAAGAAGTACAAACCGCTGTCGAGGAACTCGAACTTGGTGCAACGGTTGTACAACCAACTGGAGATAATGGCTACATCATCAAAACGAGAGACCTCACTGAGTTGGAACATCAGTCACTTTTTGTGTCACTTGGGTTGGGTGATACGCACAAAGTAGAAGAGAAATCATATACATCGATCGGTCCATCTGTCGGAAAAGAACTCAAACACAAAGCAACCGTATCGCTCATTTTGGTCATCCTCGCTATCGTGTTTTTCATCGCCTATGCTTTCCGCAAAATCTCTCTCCCGATATCATCATGGAAGTACGGATTCACAGCGATATTTACACTCGGACACGACGTGATCGTCACCACAGGTGTGTTCATATTGTTTACACTATTTCTGGGGGCAGAAGCAGACACATTGTTCATTGTTGCACTTTTGACAGTACTCGGCGTTTCAGTGAACGACACGATCGTCGTTTTCGATCGCATACGAGAAAACCTTCGTGTAAACAGTGAATCGAAAAAGGTTGAATCATTCGAGACAACAGTCGGCAACAGCGTGACGCAGACTCTCGAGCGATCAATCAATACGTCGCTCACCGTCGTGATCGTGCTTCTCGCATTATATTTCTTCGGACCTGAGACGACGAAGATATTTGCTCTCATTATGACATTTGGAATGCTCGTCGGTACGTTCTCTTCAATATTCCTTGCCTCACCACTCCTCGTAGTCTGGGAACGCATGCAGGCGAAGAAAGAACGAGCAAAGATAGTTGAATAGGAATTACAAAAACATCCTCACATGAGGATGTTTTTGTTTTTGGTACAAAAAAACCTCTCCCAAATGTTCGGGAAAGGTTTGTGACCTCGCAGTCTTTATTTTTATGCTACTTGAGCTTTTGCTTCAGTAACAAATAATTCTTCAATATTGATAGCCGGAATAGTGTCCGGTATCTTGTAGTTCACCTCACCGTCGATGGCAAATTGCAGATGTGATCTGCAGTCTACGTAATCCACAACGATAGAAAATATTTTTGCTAACTTGGTTTCATATTCTGTCACAGAGGTAGTTTTTTCTGCAACAGCAGCGTGACATTCTTCTGCCCTTACGTGCTTTCTACGTGCTGCATGCTCCAGTCGTTTTTCTGCATCTTTCTTTGCAGTTTTTGCATCTTCAAATTCTGCGTAACTCTCACGCAGCGTTCTTGCTAATTCGATAAGTTGACCACAATCGTTTGTGGTGGTTTTCGAAGATGTTACTTCCGCCCCTAGGATAGTGGTTACCTCGTAGTGGAGTTGTTTCAAGAATTTCTTGATCGCGATGTGGTCATCGCAATTTGGCAGTTCCATGCCGGGACCCTTCTTCGAGGGTTTTTTTGTCATGTAAATTATCATATAATGGAGATTTACCTTTGAAGCAGAACACTCTAAAATGATAAATATGAGTACATA
>CAZSFR010000025.1:0-10007 GCA_964606295.1 uncultured Candidatus Saccharibacteria bacterium | reverse complement strand
ATATTACTTCAGCGCTCATCCTTTAGCCATGGACGCCACTAGTGGAAATGCCCGAGGCTCAGATGCAGATGCGCTTGACCCAGTCAGCCTGTGTACAGGCGGACTCCCACCCGTTCGCGCGCATATTTTGCTCCCTTATAAAAGGGAGTCGACTTTTATCCAACTCAAAATAGTTTCATAATTATTAGTTAGTGCTGAGTTTATATCCTTGATTAATTTTCTATGTAAATCCTTGCTACCACTACCAGCAGGGTCTTTAATTTGTTTATGATTTTTTGTTAATTTAGAAAAAGAGTAAATTTTCTTTTGGTGTTTTGGAAATTGCTTTAGTAAAGAATTTTTTGCTCCAGAAAAAACTTTTTTATCCATAGCAATAACTACTGATGCTTTTTCCATAACATCAGGTGTGATTTTTTGAAAACTATGATTTTTAATATCAATACCAAATTCTCGAAGGGCTGGCTTTGAGGCTTTCGATTCTTTGGGATAAAAAGATAATTTCTTATGTTTTGGTAAGTTAGTTCCTTGCGTACCTTGTAGTCCATATGAACCAACTACAAACCTGGAATTCAGTTTGCATTTTTTAAGAATATTTTTCAGAGATTGTTCTGCAACAACAGAACGCTCAATATTTCCATTACAAATAAATATAATTAGTTTTTTCATAATATGATTTGATTATACAATAAAAAAGGGAGGAAGCCGATGTTTGGCCTCCTCCCTGATAATTTAAAGAACAACGATTTGTTTCGAATTGCAGTCAAGTACGACGGCATTAGCGGAGGCAATTTTTTGATACACGCTTTCTCCACATCCGATACACGCAGGCATTTGTAGCTCGATTGATCGGATGCACATGTGAGATGCCGGACCGCCGACCTTGGTAATAATTCCCACTGCTCCAGAATGAAACAGAAAGTCATATCCTGGATCTGCGTTTGGCAACAGAACAAGAGCACCCCTAACATCAGCTTTCACACCCAACTGCTCAAGAACACATACGCGCGCTTTTACGATTGAGTTTGTGATATACGAGGGCATCGCTTCGCTGAACATGATTACTTCTAGGTCAGTTATTTCAGGGATTATCACGTCCGGCAACAAAACAGGAGAATCATCTTCTCCACAGCTCATCCAAAAACTAGACGAACCGCAAAGATAACCATTTAGCTCATCCCAACTTACACGCGATGCATCACTTTCTGAGATACCTCTTTGTGCCAGCTGATACTTGAGCTTGGTAGAAAAAAGATGCAGTGATCTCGAGAACAAGAACTTCATTCGTTCACGAGCTTGCATGAACACGATAACATTCTTGAACTCTGTCGCATTCTCGAACTCATGCGTACGCCTGCTTGTCTCGACCACCTCTGCTTGTTGCATTTGACCGAACAGGTATGTATCTGGATCGTCCGCATAGGACTCTCCAAACACACTAAACTGTCCGGGGCGAAGATGCCCGTATTGCCGTACGAGATCTCCTCGGTTGAGAACTCCGTTTCGACATGCGACTAGATCGGCTTGCAACTGCCCATTCACCGATTGTATGTGTCCAGTGATTAGGTTATTTAGATTTTCTTCCGGATACATTTCCTCGAATTTGTTTTTCCAGTAGAAGGCTAGCCTTGCTATCCGGACAAACATTTCCGTACCAACGGCTACATGTTCGAGAACCATGCTTGTCAAAGCATCCTCCAAGAACATTGTTCGCTGTTCGTATTCTCGTGCGTTCACTTCGAAACTATCTGCGCACGATTGGGAAACATTACGGAAGGTAAAATCTATCTGTGTGAACGCGTCTCGAACAATATGTTTGTCATCATCGTTGAGTTGCGCCTTACTCATGATTTGCTCAAGTTTGTCTCCACAGCTCATCGCATACAGATCAAACTCAACACGACTCTGAAGTGCGGGGTGTTCTATAAGTGCATCACGATACACACTGACCATGCATTCATAGATTCGATCAGGAATTCCAAGCGGACGAAAACTAAACGCCGTTGCCCGCATGGATGTGTAAGGTTTACCCGCAACAACACGAACAAGTCCGATGTCTAATGGATCGTAACCCATATCTCTCCTTACCCGCTCGACAATTTTATCGGCGAACAGATATTGAAAGATCGACACATCGAGTGATGTAGGTTTCGCTCCGAGCAACTCAAGCGGATTGATGTCGATCATGTCGCCAAGCACGTCTCCACCAAAGCGGAGTGCGATTGACGCATTTAACGAATCAATATCCTTTTTTAGTTTCTTCTCTGATACCGTATCCATCACCATTTGTATCGTGGTGATAGGTCGGCATTGCAGAATGTAAAGGCTTCCGTTTCGAATAGCGAACTCAACATCGAGGCTTGAAGACTGAAAGTGCCGTTCGATAATTCTCATTGCACTGACAACCTTTTTTATCCACGCCTCCTTTACGCTTTTGAGTTTTACCCCTCTAGCGATCCGGATAAGCGTACCGTTAGCGGCACCACCCACTATTGTTTCTCCGATTCCTTTCGAGACAGATACAACGTAGTACCCATCACGCTTGGTCAAATCGTGGGAAAAGATCACTCCACTGGTGTCAGCGTTGATCATTTCTTGCACGATTACGGAAATTCCGACATCCGCCAGCTCAACATTTCTCTGAGTTGCGTAATGAGAGATGACCTCTTGTTTTGTTGAACCCGAATCACGAACTTCATGAACTGCGGACATAACATCTGCAACATTCGCCGAAACATGTAACTTGGTCGAATACATACCAGCAAAAGAAGCGTCTGCCGAATCTTCGTTGGCTGCGCTACTTCGCACAGCAAACGTAGGCGTTGATACAGAGCTAATAAAAGCTCGAATGGTATCCATACATTCGTCCTCGAGTATATCGGGACGCAATGTAATGAATTTTGGGACATTGATCCCACGAATTCCTGCCAAGATGGCAAGATTTTCTGCTTTACCTTTTGTCATAATTTTCTCCTATTTTTTTTGTTAAATAACTTGGGACAATTTAGGCTTGTCTGTTGCCTGAGGAATTCTTAAAGTTTCCACAAACTTGTTTGTTTTCTAACAAAAAAATACCAGCTTTGTGAGCTGGCTACTAAGATCTAGTGGTGGAGATTTTTTACTAGATATATCTAAAACGTAGTGGTCAGCCCAAAAACAACCTTTTTGAGGCTCCACCAAGCTGTATTGTTTTTTGCGACTGACTTATAATTCATGTATATTAGTACATTAGCACAAAGAGAAAATAAAAGCAAGTTTTTGAATAGCCTAACTAAAATTCAGAATAGCCCCCGCCCAAAATCCGAACACCGCCGTGCCTCCCTCCCGCACCCTTCCGGCACGGCGAAATTCAAACCAAAATCCCCGCCGAATTTAAAAAACATTAGTCTCGGTTTTGCGAATCCTTTCCCGCAAAATTGTTTCGCAAAACCGAGTCCATATTTGCATTTCACACTCCGCCTCATTTAAAATCATTAGTGGCGGTGTGTATTGCGTTCCCCGCACTTTCCATTCTTGGAAAGCTCTGTGCGAAGCACAGAGGCGTTTTAGCGCGCGGGGAACGCCATACATTATCGATTTTGAAAATAGGTTCTAACTTGGTACAATAGAGACACTATGAAAATCACAAACAAAAGACGCCTCGGATTCAATATTTGTTTACTCGGGCAGATTGCGTCGGGCAAAGACACGCAAGCAAAACTACTTCTCAAAAAATACCAACTCAAAACTATTGAAACAGGAAAGTTTTCACGGCTTTTGGTCAAAGAAAAATCCAAGCAAGGTGATCTTTTCAGGAAAACATCAGGCAAAGGAACTGCTGCACCCACTGCTGATATACAAAAATTCCTCAGCCAAGAAATCAAGAAAATACCGAAAACAAAAGATATCCTTTTCCTTGGAGGCCCGCGATTGAAACCTGAGGCACAGCTTTTGAAAAAAATAATGCTACAAAAGAATCAAGACCTCCTCATATTCTATATCTCACTTCCAGATAAAGAAATCTACAGAAGATCATTTGGCAGAAAAGCTGGCACTGGAAATGCTCTCTACAAAATGTTTGACACAGATCACATCATTGCAAAACGCATTAAGTGGCACAAGAATCAAGTGAGCAAGACTGTCGACTATTGGGAAAAGCTTGGAAAAGTACGCAAGATTAATGGCATTGGCTCAGTCAAACAAATCGAAGATCGCATTCAAAAAGAAATATCGAAATATGAAAATTCTCGCGATAGAAACTAGTTGTGATGAAACAGCTCTGGCAGTACTCGAAGTAAGCGGGAGAAAAACCAAGCCGACTTTTCGCATACTTTCTCATAATGTCGCATCCCAAATCGAGCTTCACGCACAATACGGCGGAGTGTTCCCTATGATGGCAAAGCGTGAACATGCGAAAAACCTGCTTCCACTATTTATAAAAACAATGAAGGAAGCAGGTTTTTCAAGTTCGAAAGTCAAAAGTCCAAAGTCCAAAGAGAGTCAAATTGCAAAATTAAAAAAAATACTAGAACGCGAACCGGAACTTCTTGCACAACTTTTATCTGCATTACCAAAGCTCACGAAGCCCGCGATCGATGCCATCTGCGTCACCGTAGGTCCCGGTCTCGAACCAACACTGTGGGTTGGTATCAATTTTGCACGAGCACTTTCATATATTTGGGATATTCCGATTGTTCCGGTCAATCACATGGAAGGACATGTGCTTTCCATTTTTCCACAAAAAAATCAGAAGCAGTTTAAAGTCGAAAGTTTGAAGTTCCCAGTAATTTCCTTGTTGGTTTCAGGAGGTCATACGGAGATCGTGTTGGTGAAGGGTATAGGAAAATACAAAGTTGTTGGGAGAACTCGGGACGACGCAGCTGGCGAAGCATTTGATAAGGTTGCGCGCATGCTTGATCTTCCCTATCCGGGCGGACCAGAAATCTCAAAACTCGCAGAAATTGCTCGTAATGAAAAATTAATAATTAGCAGTGAGAAAATCAAACTTCCAAGACCGATGTTGTACACAAAAGACTTTGACTTTTCTTTTTCCGGCCTCAAAACTGCCGTGCTGTATCTGATCCGCGATCTGAAGAAACTGACTGAGAATGACAAAAAAGCAATTGCGCGAGAATTCGAGAACGCTGTAGTGGAAGTGCTTGTCAAAAAGACTATGAAGGCACTTACGAAATACAAAGCTCGCTCGCTCATCGTTGGTGGAGGTGTCGCGGCCAATAAGCATTTGCGAAGCGAACTCACTGGTATGTGCAAGAAAGAGAAAATTGATGTCGTATTCCCCACTCGCGAACTCTCGACAGACAATGCTGTCATGATCGGCATTGCCGGCACACTCTCATATTTGCGTACAAAAAAGGGCGCTCGATATGATTCGAAGCGGCTCGTTGCCGATGGAAACTTAAGTTTTTAAGTAAACATCTTAGGTACGAAAATGATGAGCCCTATAACGAGCGCTGTGAATGCTGTGATGAGCACTGCTCCGGCGGCAACATCCTTGGTGTCACGAGCAAACGGATGATAGTCGGGACTTGTGAGGTCAATATCGATCTCGATTGCGGTGTTGAATGCTTCCGCAGCCATGACCATACCGACAGCAAATATGAGAATAATCCATTCAAAGTGACTGATATGGTAGAAGAATCCTAAGATGAGCACGATGAGACTCGAGAGTATGTGAATGATGATGTTGGGCTGTGTACGAAGAACAATAGAAAGTCCACGCGCAGCGTGGTTGAAGCTTCGCGCACGTTTGACTATTGAAAACCTATTTTCTTTTTTGGGATTTGCTTCCATGTGATACATTTCGCATAATCTTATCTATCCATGCGTGGAGATCTTCGATTGATCCTACATTATTATACACGAAGTCCGCTTGTTTGATGCAGGCGAGAATATTTGTACGCCATTCATCAGCATTCACATTCTCCCTCTCATCATCTGCTAGAAATTGCTCCATCGTTCTATCATCAAGTGCTGACCCACGATCATTGATACGCTTAAATCTGATTTCCTTTGGCGCATCTACGGCTAGTAAGACAGCATCTCCTTGCGCTTTGAGATACGCGACTTCACCAAGATTTCGAATAGATTCTATGACAGCATCGCTTTTGCCATGTCGAGCCTCTCCGGTGAGTTCGCCGACAACATAATCATTTCCGTATGTTTGCCTGAGTGAATCAGCGAGATCAATCATGTGCGGGCGATCGACTGGCTGGTTTCTTCGCTTCAATTCATCTGTGTAATATTGTCGAAATGAATAATGCTTCATACCATACTTTTTCTTCAGGTATTCGACGACTTCGCCTTTTCCCGCGCCGATTGTTCCTGTGACATAGATGAGCATATGAATCAAACTATATCAAAAATGCTGAATATTCCAAAATAGCCAATGAAATGTTATATTAATTCAATGAATGACAAACCGAGTATCCCCGAAAAACTGCTTTCGTCATACAACCCCAAAGATACTGAAGCACGCATTTACAAAATGTGGGAAGAGAGTGGTTTTTTCAATCCCGACGTTTGTGTAGAGAAAGGTGTGACTGCCATAGATGCAGAATCTTTTACGATGGTTCTTCCACCACCGAATGTGACTGGACGACTTCACTTGGGTCACGCACTCGAACACTCTCTCCAAGATGCTCTTATGCGCTACCAAAGAATGCGTGGCAAGAAAACTCTGTGGGTTCCCGGCACAGATCACGCAGCTATCGCAACTCAATCACGTTTTGAAAAAGACTTTACGAAACAAACTGGCAAAAGCCGTCACGACTTCGATCGCGATACATTTTTCAACATGATCAATGATTTCGCGCTCGGTAATCAAAAAGACATGGAAAACCAAATGCGACTTTTTGGTTCATCACTTGATTGGTCACGTGAGGCATTCACTCTTGATGACAAACGTTCAAAGGCTGTGCAGACAGCATTCAAGCGCATGTACAACGAAGGCCTGATATATCGTGGCTACCGCGTCGTCAACTGGGACCCACGAGGTCAGACCACGATTGCCGATGATGAGATCGTGTACGAAGAGCGCGATGCGAAGCTTTATACATTTAAATATTCCAAAGACTTCCCTATTTCTATCTCCACTACTCGTCCAGAAACCAAAGTCGGTGACACCGCTGTTGCTGTGCATCCGAGGGACGAGCGCTACAAAGAATTTGTCGGCAAAGAATACGACGCTGTTTTTTGTGGTGTGCCAATACACATCAAAATTATTGCTGATGAAACTGTCGAGATGGAATTTGGCACAGGGGCACTTGGTGTCACACCCGCACACTCGACGACTGACTGGGAGATCGCACAGAAACATTCTCTTCCTCTTGTTCCTGTCATCAACGAAATAGCCAAGATGACTGTCGGTGATGAGCGAATTCTCGGTAAGAAAACAACTGAAGCACGTGACGTGATAGTCGAGTGGCTCAGAAGCGAAGGACTTCTCGAGAAAGAAGAGGCAATCAAACAAAATGTTTCGACGGCAGAACGCACAGGAGGTATCATCGAACCGCTTCCAAAGTTTCAGTGGTTCGTCGATGTGAACAAGCCCGTGCACTCACGTGGAGGCAAAACTCTAAAGGATCTCATGCGTGAACCGATGGAAAGTGGTCAGATAAAAATCCTGCCTGAGCACTTTGCGCGTGTGTATACGAACTGGATTGAAAACCTCCGTGACTGGTGCATTTCACGTCAGATTATTTACGGTCATAGAGTTCCTGCTTATTTTGATCTTACGGATCCCGATAACCAAAATATCTTAGTTTGCTTTAAGAAAAAACTTCAATTAAAAAATTATGAAAGTATCCAGGGGGACGCGGGTGTTTTCGTTGAAAACCAAAATGATGCCCGGGAAAAAATAATTACAGCTTCTTCTGCGAAAGGCCTAGTTGAACTTGTAGAAACGGGATGTACAACATGGGAAGATATAAAGAAAAATGCAACTTCTTTCGAAATTTATGAGAATTTGAATAAACCGATAGTTTTATTAGACGATATTAAAATTGAACCCCATTATATCCAAGATTTTGACACACTCGACACATGGTTCTCGTCTGGACTCTGGACTTTCTCCACACTCGGCTGGCCAGATGAAACACCTGACATGAAAGCATTTCACCCTACGTCGTTCATGAATCCGGGATATGAAATACTTTTCTTCTGGGTCGCACGTATGACGATGATGAGCGAATACCTTCTCGGCACTATTCCTTTTGAAACTGTCTACCTCCACGGCATCGTTCGCGACAGCAAAGGACTGAAGTTTTCCAAATCACTCCGAAACGGAGTCGAACCTGAGGAAATAATTGGAAAATATGGTACGGATGCGCTCCGTATGTCGATGGTTGTCGGTATTGGTCCCGGAAGTGACATCAACTTCGACGAGCAAAAAGTAAAGGCGTATTCGAAATTTGCAAACAAAATATGGAATGCGACGCGATTTGTAATCGAGAACACGATGGACGTCGAAAGTTTTGACGAAGCAAATATCGACGCAGACGATCGTCCTCATCTCGATGAACTCAACACTCTTGTCAGTGAAATCACAAAGGAGATGAATGAATTCAAATTTTATATAGTGTCAGAGAAACTCTATCACTACTTCTGGCATACATTTGCAGACATCCATATCGAACGAGCCAAGATGAAAATTGCTGAAGGTGGTGCTGGTGCATTGTCAGCCAAGACACTTCTTCGTCTCGAAACTGATATACTACTTCGAGTGCTTCATCCATTTATGCCCTTCATCACAGAAGAACTTTGGTCCCTTTTACCAGCCAAATCATCTGAGCAACTGCTCATGGTCACATCATGGCCCTCACAGATTTAGATCCAGCTCGCATCATCTTCGTCATCCTCGGTGGTCTCATACCAGCACTTTTGTGGCTGTGGTTTTGGCTCAAGGAAGACAATGTCAATCCCGAACCACGGTGGCTTATATTTGTCACATTCCTTCTCGGTGTCGCAAGTGTCGCTGTCGTTGTCCCGATTCAAGGATTAGTACACAGATATGCAGGAGGCAATGAATCCACGATGATTATACTCGCTGCCGCGGTAGAAGAGATTGTAAAGCTGGGAGCAGTTTCTATCGTTGCAATCCGTGGAAAGAATCTCGACGAACCTGTCGACTTCCCAATCTATTTTATTGCCGTCGCCCTCGGATTTGCTGCTATTGAGAACGCGCTCTACCTCGTCAACCCTGTCTCCGTCAACGACACGACTATTTCATTTCTCACTGGCAACTTACGATTTCTCGGCTCGACACTTCTCCATGCGACAGCGAGTGCAACTATCGGAATTTCAATGGGATTGGCATTCTTCAAGCCGGGATACATACGCAAACTTTACCTTGTGATAGGTCTCGCCTCCGCAATAGCATTGCATAGTGTCTTCAATTTCTTTATAATTGCTAATACTGGCGTAACTATCCTTCGCACATACGCATTCCTTTGGGTGAGCGCGATAATCGTGATGCTCGTCTTTGAGAAATTGCGACGTATGAGTAATTATCAATAAATTTTCCAAAAGTAGTACAGTATGAAACTAAAGAAAAAATCTTTTTTTGAACGACTGACCGGAAGCATTAGCTTTGACGATGATGCTGAATTTCTCAAGGACGAAGAGCCTGCAAAACCGAAAACAGAAGTCACCATAACTCCTGTCGCGAAATCAAGGGATGATGCGCCAGGGTGGAAAGAAGATGAAGAGCAAGAAGGACAACTCACCGTCGACGTCTACCAAACTGTTGGTGAAATAGTTGTTCAGACTATGGCAGCAGGATGCAGGCCCGAAGACCTCACGATCACCATAACTCGGGACATGATTACTATCAAAGGACGACGTGAAGAAAACAAAACAATCAACGACGACGACTACTTCGTCCGCGAACTCTACTGGGGTGCATTCTCTCGCACGATCCTTCTCCCTCAGGAAGTGGAACCTGATGCCGCAGAAGCGATCGAGCGACACGGACTTCTCATCATCCGTATTCCGAAGATTGATAAGAGTAGAAA
>CAZSFR010000024.1:0-10088 GCA_964606295.1 uncultured Candidatus Saccharibacteria bacterium | reverse complement strand
TTGAGGCCAAATACCATTTTTCACTTTATTCCGTTGTCCTCGTTTGATATTTTCACTCAAATTGTCCACATAATATTTTGATTGTGAAAATGCAATCGAGAGCATGAACTTTCCTTGTGGTGTCGGATCAAACCAAAAAGTAGAAAACTTCAAATCCAGAATCTGCCCCGTATCAACGAGATAAATAACACGCCCGCCATCAATACTATTTCTCGCAAGTCTATCTGGATGCCATGCCAAAATACCTTGTGCTTCTCCAGCTTCAATGCGTGTTATCATTTCGCCGAATATTGGTCGTCCAGGCATTTTTGCAGTTTGCTTTTCCACGAAAATATCAACGATTTCCAAATTCTCTTTTTTCGCAATGTCTTGCAATTCAGAAAGTTGGTCAGCAATACTGCGAACTTGCCTGTCTTTATCATCGGTACTCTTGCGAGCATAGACAAAAAACTTTTTGGTTTGTTCCATATAGATTTAAAGACTCAAAAGGGTAACTGTGCGCTACCAACTCACCTTACGGCAAATTGACACAGTTACCCATTTGAATGTTCAAATAAATAAAAATGCCGTCAAGGTATATTGAGTTGGTAGCAGATATATTCTACCATAGTGATTTTGTTTTTTGAAGTTTTAGAGCCACGCTCCGCGTGGCGAACCCTGTATTTGCATGGACTGAGGGGAATCCGAAACAGCAGAGAGCCCGCCTGTGGCGGGCGAGCTTCCATTTCTTTGGCAGATTTCTCCGTTCTGTCTTCGTTGCGGTCACTACTGGATAATCTTCGAACCTATTTCCGAGAACATCCCGAGGAAAGGTACCAATGCGGATGAGGTTTTGCGAAACAGCCTATCTGGGAACAAGGTTCGCAAAACCTCGGCTGTTCTCCGCGGGCAGGAAGGGTCTGGGAGGGAATGCCCGCGGATTTCGGAATTCTTTTTTTGGTGCGCGCAACTGTCAATAAAAAGCAAAAAATGTTAATATATTTTTATGGATTCTATAGATAAAAAAATCATTATTATCAACGGTGTAATGGGAGTTATTGGTTCTCCTATTTTTTCATATTTTGCTGAACAAGGTGAAAATATTATTTATGGAATAAGCCGACGAGGTTTCTATTTTGAAGAATATGTAGATACTACTACTGGTAAGTTACCGCAAAAGAACTTAGTTTTTTCTTTGGCTGATTATAAAAAAGAGAACTATGAAATGGATGTAGACAGTTTCGTCGATTCACTACCAGATTTGCCAATAGTCTTTATTCATACTATGGGAGAATATGTTACCGAAATGGATAGAAATGGTGAACTGAAAATAGAAAATGATACCAATAACGACGGAATTAATGACGGTGTAAAACGGCTAACATATGAAGTACCACTGTCTTTTTGTAAAAAATTAAGTCAATTAAAATCTCATGTTACTTTTGTTCAAATAGGGTCACTGTCTGATAAGTATAGAATCGATATTCATGGCTCATGGGTTAAGTCAATGGATTTATTAAAGGACGATTTAAAAAAAATATGTGCTGAGCATCCAAAATTTAATGCTCTAATATTAAATGTATCTTCCGTTCTAACACCAAAAGAACTCACCGATAGACCATTTGTCTCTCTCAAAACAAATGCTGATATGCGCTACTGGTTACCTCCATCAGAAATTGCAAAGTTTATAGGTGAATATTCTCAATTAGAGAAAGTAGGTTTTTACGAAGAAGAATTATATAAAAAATGGCCAAATATTTCTCCAGATCACTTCTCTTTGGAACCTTATAAAATGAGACGTGGCAAAGAAATATATGATAATTTGGCTTATGAACACAAGGATGTTTTAAATTTATACGAAGGAGATAGTATTTCATATAAATTCAATAACCCCTTTCATATGGATAGACTTTGGGGAGATTTGACAATATTGCTTTCTCGCCAGCACGTAAAAGAACAACCGATTATTTTTTATAACCCACACTCATGGTTTTTTGTTGTGAGAAATAAAACTGAACATGAAATTTTTTCAAACTTACATGATGAAGGAAGTCTTGTACTTTTAACTTGCGGGTCAAATACATATCTAGATAAATCAACTTTAGAGAAAGAG
Source organism: uncultured Candidatus Saccharibacteria bacterium (assembly GCA_964606295.1). Classification (GTDB taxonomy): domain Bacteria; phylum Patescibacteriota; class Minisyncoccia; order Phycocordibacterales; family UBA9973; genus JAGOPB01. The sequence continues at coordinate 7,996 of CAZSFR010000024.1, read as the reverse complement.
TTTAAAAAATATAGACATCAGTTTATTATTTCTGACACACCAAAGTTTGAAAATAATTCAAATCTAAATATATATGGAGATTTTGTTATCGAAGCATCTTTTGATAAAACTACAGCTGATGAAATTGATGATTTTTATAAAAACAATAAAGAAATAAATTCAGATATTATTAAGGAGCTGAAGGCTATTGTATCAAAAAATGGAAAAAACCAATTGACTGTTTATCGAGATAAACAAAAAGCAGAAAGTTTAAGAAAGGAGTTATCAAAAGATTTTGATATTCCCGAAGGTTATAAACTGTAAGTTTTAATTTATAAATAGGACTGCGCGCACCAAAAAAAGAATTCCGAAATCCGCGGGCATTCCCTCCCAGACCCTTCCTGCCCGCGGAGAACAGCCGAGGTTTTGCGAACCTTGTTCCCAGATAGGCTGTTTCGCAAAACCTCATCCGCATTGGTACCTTTCCTCGGGATGTTCTCGGAAATAGGTTCGAAGATTATCCAGTAGTGACCGCAACGAAGACAGTACGGAGAAATCTGCCAGAAGATATGATTGGTACTTTTAGTTTGTTACGTGTTTGAGTGACTAACAACATATTTAACAGCATCAAGGAGGTTTGGTGCTGTGAAGGTTGCTTGCTCCATAGTGACAGGTGTATTGGCTGTTTTCACTAGAACAGTTTTAGTTCCTGCGTTGATGCCTGCCATAATATCAGATTCTCGATCACCAGCCATATACAAATTTTTCGAGTCCAAACCAAAATCTTCTATGGCTTCTAATATCATTTTCGGTTTTGGTTTGCGACATTCACAACTGTCATCTGGAGAATGAGGGCAGAAATATGTTTTGAGTACCTTCACGCCACTTGGCGCGAGCATCTCAAGAACTCTATTCTGAATTCGATGGAAGCCCTCAGTATTTATCCTGCCTTCTGCAATTCCAGCTTGGTTGGTAATAAATATTATCGCGAAATCATGCTCCGATAGGTAACGCAAGGCTTCTATCGTATCAGGGAATAACAAGATTTTATCTTCTGCGTCCACCCTCTCGTCCTCAGGGTCTACTATGACTGTACCGTCGCGGTCTAGAAGGATAATATTCATATGTAAATTGTAACAGAAAACTCCCAACCATAAGGCACTTTTTATTTCTTTTGGTATACTATTGGCACATGGAAGAACTTGTACAAAAGCCAAAAACTGCGCTCGCGGGATTCGTGGAATTCATCCGTACCCAAGGTGTTGTAGGTCTCGCAGTCGGATTTATCCTTGGGGGCGCGGTCTCCAAACTCGTTTCCGGTCTCGTCGAGAATATCATCAATCCCCTCGTCGGTACGGCAATGGGAAAAGTCGATCTGGCAGACAAAGCCCTGGTAGTAGGAGACGCGACTTTGAAGTGGGGTGCATTTGTTTCAACAATGATCGACTTTATCATCATAGCTGCAGTCGTTTACTTCGGCGTCAAGAGTCTCGGACTCGATAAACTCGACAAACCAAAACAAACTTCATGAGTAGCACACCTACAAATCAAACGCACGATCCACTCGAACACGAGACTGTCTCTGTGCTTGCGCACCAGCTTCGAACATCGCTCTCTGCGATGAAATGGATTTTGAAAATGTTTATCGATGGCGATGTCGGCGTCCTGACACCAGAACAACACGGCTTCATAGAAAAGGCGTATGGCGCAAACGAGCGGATGATTGCCCTCATTTCCGAAATGCTCGCGCTCTCTAAGGTTGAAGGCGATGGTATGGCACTCCATAAAGTAGAGACGAATATCATCACTCTCATTGACGACGCACTCTTCGACTTCACCAGTGAGTCATTCAAAAATGGTATCGAGGTTATATTCCTCAAACCGACAGAGCGTATGCCAAAACTTTTTGTCGATCCTGCAAAAATCCGCTTCGTTATCCAAAACTTTATTGAAAACGCAATCAAATACAGCAACTCAGGCGACCGTATTGTCATCGCTGTTGAGAAGAAAGAGAGTATGCTCGAGATATCATTCAAGGACACAGGGATCGGTATTCCAACAAACGAACAATCCAAAATATTCGAGAAATTTTATCGTGCCAAAAATGCATGCGCAAAAGAAGAGATCGGTACTGGCCTCGGATTGTATACAACCAAAAACATCATCGAGAGGCACGGCGGAAGTGTTCGTTTCGAGAGCACGGAAGACAAAGGAACAACATTTTACTTCACCATCCCTCAGAGTGCCGAGTAGTTGCACCAACACATAACGCGCGTTATACTCTCTATATGAGCAAAATAATAATAGTAGAAGACGATACATTTCTTCAGGGCCTCGCCTCGCAGAAGCTCAGCAAAGAAGGATTTCAGGTGGTTGCTATATCTGACGGCAATCAAGCATACGAAACTATAGTAAAAGAGAAGCCGAACTTGGTGCTTCTAGACCTCATGATGCCGGGTGTTGATGGATTCCAAGTACTTGAGAAAATGAATGCAGATAGCACAGTCAAAGGAATACCGGTTATTGTCTTTTCAAACCTTTCCGAAGACAAAGATATCAACCGCGCAAAAGAGCTCGGCGCAACAGAATTCATGGTCAAATCCAACTTTACACTTGATGAACTTGTAGAAAAAGTAAAAAGTGTGTTGAAGTAAATAATAGAATGCACCGGCACCTCAGACGTGCCGGTGCATTCTATTATTATCCACTTTGCCAAAATAACCCCTTCGCTTATACTGGAGATATTACTTATAATGAAAATCAACTATATGAAAAAAGGAATCATTGCAATCATTATTGTCGCCATTATCATCATCCTTATTGTTTTGGTGACAAAAAATAAAGCAAAAGATACGGGTGTCGAAGTCATCCAGCCTACAACACAAAACGACCAGCCAAATCTTCCTGACAATACACCAATTCAAAATACAAATTCTACAACAACAACCAACACATCTGTCAGCCTCAACACGACTGTTCCAATAACGCACACGATCACATATACATCATCTGGTTTTGACCCATCGACCACGACTATCAACGTTGGTGATACAGTTACATTCATCAACAATACAAGCAGTAACATGTGGGTTGCATCCAACCCTCATCCTCAACACACAGACTTGAGTGAGTTTGACGCTGGCAAGGGATATGCGCCGAGCACAAGTTATAGCTACACATTTGCCAAGACGGGCACATTTACTTATCACGACCACCAGCATCCAAGTATGCGCGGAACAGTTGTTGTAGAATAATTTTTCTTTCGGAAAAAAAAGACCCCGAACTTAAAATGTTCGGGGTCTTTTGTTAAACAATATTTCATACAGCAAATAAGTGTCATATACGCTACAATACAAAGGTGAAACTGGACGACAAAATCGATGCCGTATTTGGAAGACTAGATGACACGCAGAAGAAAGCTCTCAAACGAGTCGGACTTTTGACCATACGCGATATCCTCTTTTACTTCCCTACTCGCTACTCAGATATTTCCGAGCTCCACCACATACGAGAGCTCGTTGTCGGAGAATCTGCGACAATTCTCGGCAAAGTTGTTTCAGCCAAAACGAAGAAATCATTTCGTACCAAAATTCCTATGGGCGAAGCAATCGTTGAAGATACGACAGGAAGTATCAAAATCGTCTGGTTCAATCAGGCTTATCTTGCCAAGATGTTCAAAGTCGGCGACAGTGTGCGAGTGACGGGTAAAGTTTCTGAAACCAAGAGTGGACTGACACTGACGAATCCTGAAATAGAGAAAACTCCCGATCTTCCAATAGACAGACATGACACACTTTTCATGGGTGACGCCGTAAGTGATACTCACATTCGTTACCCTATCTATCCAGAAACACGAGGCCTCACGTCGCGATTTCTTTTCCATGCGATAGACAAGATTTTTAAAAGCGGACTGCTCGACACGATTCCCGAATATATTCCTGACGAAATCCTAAAAAAATATAGTCTCCCAACGCTCCGTACAGCACTCATTTGGATTCATACACCAAAAAAGGAAGATGATGCGAAGGTTGCGCGCAAACGCTTTGCATTCGAGGAAGTATTTTTTATCCAACTTGCAAAGCAAAAAGATAAAAAGAATTTTCAAGAGCAGAAATCCTTTGCAATCGAAATCAAGAAGGACTCCACGGATGACTTCCTTTCTCGCTTCCCCTTCACTCCGACCAATGGTCAGTTTAGTGCAATCGATGCGATACTCTCCGATCTCGGGAAATCTCATCCAATGGCACGACTTCTCGAGGGTGACGTTGGAAGCGGAAAAACACTCGTCGCAGCGACAGCATCTCATGCAATCATCATCAATCGCCCTCTCGGCCAAAACTTCGGCAACTTGCAAGTCGCTTATATGGCTCCGACAGAGATATTGGCTACACAACTTTTTGAAAACTTCATTTCATATTTCGAGCACACAGGCATCAGTATCGGGCTCATCACAGGAAGCGGTTGTCGTAAATTTCCGTCGAAAGTAGCCTCAAATGTAGGCAACTGGACGACAATATCCCGCACACAACTTCTCAAGTGGGTAGAGAACGGCGAAATTCCCATCTTGATAGGAACACACGCCCTCATTCAAAAGTCCGTGAAATTCAAACACCTCGCTCTCGTCATCATCGACGAGCAACATCGATTTGGTATCAATCAACGAAGCAAGCTTGCACGCAAAGAAGGTTTTGCTCCACACCTTCTTTCCATGACAGCGACACCAATCCCCCGCACGCTTGCTCTCACCATATATGGCGACCTCGATCTCACTGTGCTCGACGAAATGCCGGCAGGAAGAAAGCAGATAATCACAGACATAATCCCTGATGCAAAACGTGAGATTGCATACGAAAAAATAAAAGAAGAAATGGCAAAAGGAAGACAACTTTATGTCATCTGCCCAAGGATTGATGAACCTGACCCCGAAAAAGAAATGGCAATAATAGCAAAATCTGTCACGTCGGAAGCGAAGCGTTTAAAGAAAGACGTATTTCCTGATTATGAAATTGGAGTTTTACATTCCAAAATGACAAAAGAAAAAAAAGAATCTGTTATGGATGATTTTGTAGAAGGATTATTAGACATACTCGTCGCCACATCTGTCGTCGAAGTCGGCGTGAACGTCCCTAATGCGACACTCATCATCATCGAAGGCGCGGAACGTTTCGGCTTGGCACAACTTCACCAGTTACGCGGACGCGTACTTCGGAGCTCTGATCAGGCATATTGTTTCCTTTTTGCAGATGCAAAGAGCGACAAAACTATTGAGAGATTGCGTGCAATCAAAACAGCGAAAAGCGGATTTGAACTAGCAGAGCTCGACCTTGCTCTTCGCGGTGCAGGCGAGCTTTCTGGAGCAAAACAGTGGGGTGTGAGTGACATCGGTATGGAAGCGATCAAGAATGTGAAAATGGTGGAAGCCGCCCGCACAGAAGCAAAAAGGATAATTGAGGAGAACAAACTTCCCCGCTTCCCTTTATTAGAAACCCAACTTACAAAAAGGCAGTCAGAAATGCATTTTGAATAAGTTAATTTTGCAGGTGAATCAACTATGATAGAGTTCTGCGTTCAGATCCACAATGAGTTGTTCTTCTTCGGAAAGACTTGCGTCATTTATTTCTTGCGCTAGCTTTTGCTGACACAGTGAAAGAAATTCGCGTATTGTTGTGACACGTTTTACTACCTCTACTCTTTTTTCTGAAGTGTTGAATCCCGCATATAAATAACTCTCCACCTTTTTTTCAATTTTTTCTTGTCTTTCACGTAACTTTTGGAGACCTCTCGGGCTATGAAAAATCTCGGACTCTCTCCCTTGTTCTTCTTTCTTAATATCCTTCCATAGTTTTTCCATTTTTGACTTAAATTTCTCTTCTTTCTCAAAAAAGCTTTTTCCCTTTCTTTCCTGCATACCGATTTTTTTCTGTCGCTCGTGCATTTCCTTTCGAAGCAAATCAAGTTTTGTATCAAGAGCTTCCAGCTCATTTTTAAGCGTTACATCAAGCAATTTCATCTGACCATATTGATTTGGAACATAAGCGATTTCATCATCAAGAAACGGTCCGTATTCATTGTATTCCTTGCTTGACATCATGAATTCAATTTCGTCTTTTTCCTTTTTGAAATAATTTTGCCTCTGCTGTATGTTACCCAGTTTCTGATGAATACTATCTATCTCTGGATATTTCTTTTTGAATTCAGTAAGTCTTGCACTCTTTTGATCTGCGTGTGCTTTCCTTTCTGCATCTATTTCACGCTTCAAATTCGCAAATTCCCTTAGATTATTTTTGAAATTCTCATTATTTTTGATGGCGCGAAGAGCTTCAATCGCACCACCAAAGACTTCCTGATTCAGTTCGTTGCTTTTTCCACCAGCGAGAACCTCTGCGCCTTCTTCCATACTCTTCAATTCTAATACAGCCTTTTTTCCTTCATCTTTTATCGTTTTACGCTCATCAAGCGGTGCTTTCAATTCCTGCTCTAACTCTTGTATGCGGGTGGTGCTGCTATTGTATTTACGTGTATGAGTAATGTTGTATTCGGTTTCATTCTCTATTGCAGATTTTAGATTCTGAAGCTTATCCTCTTTGGCTCGAACAATAGCATCCACTCCCTCTCGCTTCTTGCGAGCGGCAATTTGCTTCAATTTCTCAAGCGGTGATACCGTCTTTTCATTTGATTCTTCTAAAGTCATGATTTTGGCAAGATAATAATAATGCAATAAGTATACTCAATTTTAGAGGGCAAGCAATATGTCTTCCTTCTTGATTGCATCGCCCGCATCGAAATGCTCAATAAGCACGTCTTGTGTAACCTGCTGATCGATATCTTCTACTTTGTTGAGTTCGGCAAGTTTTTTCGCATAGAAATAGATAAGGTCTTCACCATTTTGAGAGAGCTCGATACTCCCATGATTCCCTTCTATGCCGAGTGACTTCAAAACGAGCTTCTTTGCAATATCATGAATACTTTCATCCTCTATCGGGAGTTCATAACCAACGCCGTCAAGCGTAATATTTTCAAAATTTGTCTGTCTTCTATCTAGAGACTTTTCACTTTTTGGGGTACTGTCGATGTGTTCGGACTTTGTTTCTCCTACATGTTTACCAACAACTTTGTTGTTCACTAAAAATGTTCTCCGGTTGCTTTCTGGCGATTTGCCTTCAAAACTCATAACTGTGGTTCCGAAATTATTAATCCTGGTAAATCTTTGGTGACGAAATCAAGGAGATACCGTGCGTTCGGGATGACGAAATAATCCTTTTGGAATTCTGATATGTCGTACCCACGCGCGTTCATGAGTGCCTGATATGCCTCTTCCGCAGTCATCTTCGAAAGAAAGTGCCGTCGTGGCACATCGCTTTCGACTGAGTATGGCTCTTCACCTAAGGACGAAACAAGTCCGGGGCCATCTGCAAGGACCTTACCCTCATGCTCAATCAACTGAAATTCGAAAAGGAACCAATGGACTGCTTCCATACGCGCCATTACCTCTGGATCATAGTCTAGTTTCTTCGCAAGCATTCCGAATTCATAGAGTGCATCAGCGTACTCCTGACTTCCGGCGAGTACTCCGAGGTGTCCTACGACTTCATGCACCATATCTGGGAGTGGTGTGTAATCGAGGTCTTCGAGAGAGCGAAGCCACACAGTCGAAGGAAAGTATCTCCTGGTGTATCCCGCACAAAGTATTCCGATATCGAGCACCCCTTCGCATGCGTATACTTGCCAACCAGTAGCGCTTTTGAGATTCTCGCTCACGATTGAAAGGCGAGGAATTTCTTCCCCTTTCAACCCGATTTTTTTGATTCCCTTTTGCGCATCGGGATGAGCATATTTTTCAATGACAGGACCGAGTCTTTCAAACAACCTATTCCAAACTTCTCTATTTTCGTTAGTATAGTTTTCGTATTTTTGTGCCTCTTCAAGTGGGATTGCAATCAATCTTTCGAGATCGGTTTCTGTAACATGATTAGACATAGATAATCCTATTATCTCCTTTTGAGCGAGTGTTGTCTAC
>CAZSFR010000023.1:0-12698 GCA_964606295.1 uncultured Candidatus Saccharibacteria bacterium | reverse complement strand
ATTTAAAAAATATGGGCGCAGCAAGAAAAAAAGATGTTTTGAACTTAGAGGTGATGAAAGTCGCCATTAAGAATGAAGTCGACAAGAGAATTCGCTACTCAGAAGATGAGTTGTTAGAGTTCAAGGAATTAATTCTGGGTAAATTGGAAATTGCCCGGGGAGAGTTGAAATATCTCCAAGACCAGCTTGGTAATAAGGGTGATATGGGTGACCATTCAGATTCTCGTCCAAAAGGACTCGATGATGGCACTTCAACGTCAGAGCGTGAGTATCTAAGCCAGATGGCTGGGAGACAGAAAGCTTACATTGATCATTTGGGTCTAGCTCTGTATCGGATTGAAGCCAAAACATATGGTGTTTGTCGCGAGACTGGCAAATTGATCCCCCCAGACCGGCTGCGAGCCGTGTCTCATGCGACCTTGTGCATAGAGGCAAAACAGGGAAGATTATCTTCCTAAACAATATTCGAACGGCTACTGCAAGGTAGGCCGTTTTTTAATACCCATTTGACAACATACCAAGCATTTGCTAGTATCTTTGGGTACTTCTTTGTTTCGAGTGGTCCGCGTTTCTCCTTTTCATTTCAAGCGATTGAGGCGAAAAGAATAAGCGCGAGAAACCCCGAAAGTCCGAAGAAGGCAGTATTTCATATGGCAAAAACATCAACACGCGTTCGAGCATTGAAAAAGCCGAAATTTAGTACACGATCAAAGAATCGCTGTTTTCGTTGCGGTCGCGGACGAAGTTTTATGCGTGATTTTGGTCTTTGCCGTATTTGTTTCCGAGAATATGCCAACGAGGGTATGATTCCCGGAGTACGCAAGTCTAGTTGGTAATATTAATCTCTAATACTAATCTCAAAATACAATGGACGTAGTAGCTGACATGGTAAATGGTTTGAAGAACGCAGCACGTAGCGGTAAAAATACCGTCAGTGTGGATTTTTCAAAGTACAAGAATGACATTGCAATGTGTTTGAAACGCGAAGGTTATATTGCAACCGTCGAGAAAAAAACTCGCCATGGTCATCCGTACCTCGAACTTACTATTGATGGCGCATCCGAGAAGACGATTAGTGAAGTAAAAAGAATTTCGAAACCATCTCGCAGAATGTACGGCGGTGTTGGTGATTTCAGAAGCTACATTTCAGGAAGAGGAATATTGGTCCTTTCAACACCAAAAGGAATACTTTCACACAGAGAAGCACGTAAAGAAATGGTCGGAGGCGAACTTTTGTTTACAATGTGGTAATCATTTAAATATATGTCACGAGTCGGTAAAAAAATCTTAGAAATTCCAGAGAAGACCACAGTCGAAGTAAAAGGCGACATGGTGGCAGTTCGTGGACCTCTCGGAGAACTTTCAATTGCATTTCGAAATGATATGGTGAGTATTACAGTTGCCGATGGAAAAGTTTCATTTTTGAACAAGAACACAAAGAAGATAGGTAAGTCACTCTGGGGAACATATGCATCTCATGTTGAGAACATGATTGCTGGTGTAAACACTCCTTACGTCAAAAAACTCATATTGGAAGGAGTCGGATTCAAATCTGAAGTTGCGGGCTCAAATCTCAACCTAGCTCTCGGATTCTCTCATCCCGTTGTTGTGCCGATTCCAGCAGGTCTTACTGTTACAGCAGAGAAAAACAATATTACTGTTACCGGTATCAGCAAGGACCTTGTCGGACAATTTACAGCAGAGGTGCGAGCGCTCAAGAAACCTGAACCATACAAAGGAAAAGGTTTTCATTATGAGGGCGAAGTTATTCGTCGCAAGCAAGGCAAGAAAAGCGCGTAATCTGAAATAACAAAAATATGTCAACAAAAATTACAAAAGCTGAAAAGAGAATCCGATTGAAGCGAAAAATTCGTTCACGTATTTTGGGTACAAAAGAGCGTCCACGTTTCAGCGTCTTCCGTTCAAATACTGGCGTGTATGCCCAGCTCATCAACGATGAAACAGGTACGACTATTCTCTCAGCGTCAGACAAGAAAGCAAAAGGATCAAAGATGGAAAAAGCCAAGGAGGTCGGGAAGACACTCGCGGGGCTTGCAAAAGAGAAGGGAATTAAGAAAGTTGTCTTTGATAGAAATGGTTTCAAATACACTGGTCGTGTGAAAGCAGTTGCTGATACGGCGCGAGAAGCTGGCTTAGAGTTTTAATGAGATAAAATATTTTTATGGCAGACGAAAAACCAACACAAAGAAAAAGAACTAACGATGGAGCGCCTCAAGGAGGTGCACGACCAGGTGGCCGTGGGGGAGGAGGACGTCGTCCGATGGGAGAGAGACCAAAACCTGATCTCGATCAGAAGATAATCTCAATACGACGCGTGACTCGTGTTGTTGCCGGTGGACGCCGATTTAGTTTCTCAGTAGCTATGATTGCTGGAAACAAAAAGGGTATGGTGGGTGTTGGTACTGGAAAGGCTGGCGATACATCTCTTGCAATAGCGAAAGCACTTGCAAGTGCGAAGAAAAATATGATATCACTTCGCCTTACGAAAGAGATGTCTATTTCTCGACCGCTTGAAGCAAAATATTCTAGCGCGCGAGTTACTCTTATGCCGAACCGTGGACGTGGTATTGTTGCAGGTTCAGCGGTGAGAGATATTGTTGTTCTTGCAGGAATGAAGGATATTACGTCAAAGATTCACTCTCGTACGAAGAACAAGCTCAACATTGCTCGTGCTGCGATAAAGGCGCTTGACCCTATTGGAACACGAAAACATTTTACAAAGGAAATGGGAATTCATGCAAACGAAGCACCCAAGATTGAACCAAAGAGTTAATAAACATTATGCAAACTCATACACTTAAAAGAAATACTGCAAATCGCAAAGCACGCCAAGTAGGCCGTGGTGGAACTCGTGGCAAGACTTCTGGACGAGGAGGCAAAGGACAGACAGCCCGTGCTGGTAACAAGCGCCGACCTGAACTTCGCGATATAATCAAGAAGCTTCCAAAGCGACGTGGTTATGGTAAAAATCGCGCACTCACAGTCAATCCTGAGGGTCTCAATCCCGTCACTCTACCTCTTGCTCGTTTGAAGGGTAAATTCAAGGCGGGGGACACCATTACTCCAACAGTGCTTGTTGAAAAGGGAATTGTTTCAAAGGTGAATGGACGTCTCCCACGAGTCAAACTCGTTGGTAAAGACGCAGTCGAAGGATCATTCACATTTCAAAACATCCTTGCATCTGCAGGTGCTCGCAAAATGATTGAGGATGCGGGAGGAAGCGTCGCATAGTCAAAGTCAGACAGTATGAATTCACTCTTTCGAAAACTACACACAATTTTCACAGACCGTTCAATATTGAAACGGTTATTGTTTGTTCTTGGGGCATTGGTGGTTTTCCGATTGCTTGCCACGATACCTATTCCAAGTATCGACACAGCCGCACTTTCAAATTTCATTGCAAATAATCAATTTTTTGGTCTTCTTGATATTTTTTCTGGAGGGGGACTTTCTAATCTCTCTATTATGATGCTCGGTGTTGGTCCGTATATCACCGCATCTATCATCATGCAACTTCTCACTATCATGGTGCCACGTTTGAAAGCTCTCTACCACGAAGAAGGCGAAGCTGGGCGAAAGAAATTTTCTCAATATTCTCGTCTGCTCACTATCCCACTCGCAGCGATTCAGGGATTTAGCTTGCTTGTCATATTGACTCGACAAGGTGTATTACCGCAACTTGGTATATTTGAAACAGTTCTAAACCTCGTTACGATCGTCGCCGGCGCAGTGCTTCTTATGTGGATAGGTGAACTTATTTCAGAATTCGGTATTGGAAATGGTGTATCGATACTTATCTTTGCGGGTATTGTCTCGAGACTTCCGAGCGTTGTTGGACAAAATATCTTCAGCTTCACGCCAGACCAGATTCCTGTTTATGTCGGATTTGTGATTGTTTCACTTCTCGTTATTGCAGGCATCGTCTTTGTGACTGAAGCTGAGCGCCCAATACCAGTTACTTATGCAAGACAAGTTCGTGGAGCGAGAACTCACGGAGGAGAACAAACTTACATTCCACTTCGTATGAACCAAGCTGGTGTCATGCCAATTATTTTTGCTCTATCGATACTCATGTTTCCACAACTTATCGGTAGTGTTCTACAAAATTCAGCAAATCCTAAAGTTGCAGAGATAGCTGGTCAATTAGCAAACTGGAGTCACACAAGTTTGTTGTACGGTGCCCTCTATTTCATTTTCGTCTTCCTCTTCACCTACTTCTACACAGCAGTCACATTTGACCCCGAATCAATGTCCAACAATCTTCAAAAGTCTGGAGCTTTCATCCCAGGAATTCGTCCAGGCAAAGCAACAGAGGAATATGTTAGTACAGTTTTGACACGCATTACGACTGTCGGCGGACTCTTCCTCGCCACAATCGCAGTGCTCCCTATTATCATGCAATCGATTACTGGAGTAGCAACATTAGCTATGGGTGGCACGGCGGTGCTCATCGTCGTGAACGTCGTTATCGATATTTTGAAGAAAGTGGATGCTCAGGTAACGATGCGAGAATATTAGGAAACACAAATCATAAACCACGAACCCATCTATCATACAATAATCAAAAAGCACCTTTCGAAGGTGCTTTTTGTATGTTAGGATACACTCATATGAAATCGCCTTATACGTTTATTTTTGCAGGACGTTCCGGGTGTGGGAAGGGTACTCAGGCCAAGCTTTTGCAAGATTATTTGAAAAAAGCGGATCCAGATGCTCATCAATTTTCTTTCTCAACAGGCGATGCCTTTCGTGCATTTTTTGCGAATGATACATATTCGAGCAACATTGCAAGGGAGATCACTGCCAAGGGCGAACTTCAGCCTCTCTTCCTCACCATTTCGATGTGGGCGAGTGCGTTTCGTGACGAACTCAAACCTGATGATCACATTTTTATCGATGGTTACCCTCGAGTGGAAGCTGAAGCGATTGCTGTCGAATCCGCACTCACTTTTTTCAAAAGACAAAATCCCATCATTATTGATTTCCAAGTATCTCGAGAAAGTTCAAAACTGCGCATGGAGAAGCGCGGGCGAGCCGATGACACACTAGAGAATATGGAAACGCGTCTCGACTGGTACGAGAGGGACGTCATGCCAGCGATTGAGTATATGAAAAATCAGCAAGGCCATATCTATTGGTCAGTTGACGGAGAGCGATCGATTGAATCAATCCACGAAGATATAATTTCACGGCTGGAGAAACTTTCATGATGAACGAAAATCAAAAGACATTTGTTATATCACTAGGTGGATCAATGATTGTTCCGGATGAAGTAAACACGCAATTTTTGCAGGATTTTAAATCGCTCATCGTGTCATTTGTCGAAAAAGGATATAGGTTTTTCATCATTACCGGCGGTGGCAAAATTGCACGTATGTACAACAATGCTGCGGGAGACATCGGAAAACCGGAGTCACATGACTTGGATTGGATGGGAATACAGACGACGCGTGTCAATGCCGAACTAGTTCGCATACTTTTCAAAGAATACGCACCGGAAAAAATCGTCTACGGTGCCGGTGAAGCAACACAATTTCAAACGCACGGTGTGGTTGTCGGCGGTGGATGGCAGGCCGGTGGGTCAAGCGATCAGGTGACTGTCCTTCTCGCCAAAGAAATAGGAGCAACGTATATTATCAACCTTTCCAATATAAGTTTCGTGTATAACGCTGATCCGAAGACGCATCTTGAAGCACAAAAGATTACCGATATTTCATGGAGAGATTACCGGAATATTATACCTTCTGAGTGGATACCGGGGCTCAATACGCCTTTTGATCCCACAGCGTCTCGTATGGCAGATGAGGAGGGTATGGAAGTGGCTATAATGAATGGAAACGATCTCAACAATCTCCGCACGTTCTTAGACGGAGGGGAGTTTGAAGGAACTCTCATACACAAATAACAATGCAAAACGAAACGCGACAATGTCAGCAGTGCATAAAAGACTTTGTCATCGAGCCGGATGATTTCTCTTTTTACGAAAAGATTGATGTTCCTCCACCAACTTTTTGTCCTTATTGCAGACAGCAACGTCGCTATTTGTGGAGGAATGAGCGAACTCTTTATCGAAGAATGTGCGACGCCACAGGCAAAAGTATAATTTCAATATATAGCCCAGATTCTCCATACAAAGTATTTGATATCAAATATTGGTGGACCGATGGGTGGGATCCGAAAATATATGGCAGGGATTTTGATTTTTCCCGACCGTTTTTTGAGCAATGGAGAGAGTTACAGTTAGTGGTGCCGCGTATAGCACTGCTTAATAAAAATTGTGTAAACTCTGATTTTTGTAACCACTCGAATGATTCAAAAGATTGTTACATGTCTACAACCGCATTTAGATCAGAGAACGCAATGTATTCGAGCAATATCATACCTGTGAAGAATGCAGCTGACTGCTACAAAGTCTATGGAAAATCGAACGAAAATCTTTATGAATGCATCGATGTACACAACGTCTACAATTGTCAGTATTGCATGCAGGTCACAGATTCTTTCGATTGTTATTATTCGTTTGATCTCAAGAATTGCTCGAACTGTTTTCTCTCGTACAATTTACGAGGACAATCGTATTACTTCATGAATCAGAAGTGCACTAAAGAAGAATATGCCGAGAAAATCTCCACATACAATCTTGCTTCGTACACCGCGAGAGAAGCGCTTTACAAAATCTGGCTGGAAATAATATTTGAAAAGGCACTACTGAGAGGAATGCTTATCGACAATTCCGTAAATTGCACAGGCAGTATGGTCGTGCACAGCAAGAATGCGCATGCGTGTTTTGACGCTGAAGATATGGAAGATTGTAAATATGTTGACTTTACAGTAAATGGACTTAAAGATGCTTATGATTCATATCATATAGGGGTAAACACAGAACTTTGTTATGAGTGCCACGCTATAGTACGATCTTCAAACGTATCGTTCACACACCTTTCCTATGACAATACAAATATTTCATATTGTGATTCATGTCATAATTCTAATGAACTGTTCGGTTGCGTTGGGGTCAAGAAGGGAAACTATATGATTTTCAATAAGCAGTACGGAAAAGATGAATATATAAAATTAAAAGAAAAGATAATTGAACATATGAAAAAAGGAGATGAATACGGGCTTTTCTTTCCGCCAGAACTTTCTCCTTTTGCCTACAACGAAACACAGGCGCAAGTATATTTTCCACTCACAAAAGGTGATGCGTTCGAGCTAGGATTCAAGTGGAAAGACGATTTGCCTGGAACATATGGTAAGGAAACAATTCAGCCAGAGCAAATTGCAGACTCAATTAAAGATATACCGGATACGTTTATAAAAGAAGTATTTAAATGTATACGCACAGGGAGGAATTTTAACATCCCTGATTTTGAGCTTTCATTTTACAGACAACACAATATTTCATTTCCGCGTCTTCATCCTGACGAGCGATACAAAGACAGAATTGCGCTTCGCCCAAGACGCAGACTCTACGATGGAGTATGCGCTATTTCAGGAGAGCAGATTACTGTTGCGTATCCTCCAGAACGTAGGCCAAAAATGATTGTTAGTGATCAGGTGTACAAAGAAAGAATACTATAATGGAAACAAGAAACTGCACAAAATGTAAACACGATTTCGTCCTCGAGGCAGATGACTTTTCTTTTTACGAAAAGATGAAAGTGCCTGTGCCGAAGATCTGTCCCGATTGTCGTTTCAAGATGAAATCGCTATTTCGAAATGAAACAACACTCTACTCCGGTCAAAAATGTGGTATGTGTGCGAAGGGAATCGTCACGATGTATAATCCGAAACTTCCTTACACGGTTTACTGCTACGATTGCTTTTATTCTGAGAAATGGGACGCTAGAGATTATGCGCAGGATTATGATTTCTCCCGACCATATCTTGAGCAAATGAAAGAGTTTTTGATCAAGGTTCCGAAGATTACGCTTTATCTGACTATCGGCTATGGAGAAAATGTAAATAGCGAATATGTGAACATGGCGAGCGGTTGCAAGAACTGCTACCTCGTTTTCAATACTGGTCCTGCCGAAGAAACACTTTATTCACGAGGTCTGCGAAAGGCGATGGATTCTTCGGATCTTTATTTTGGCTTTTCTGTCGATAGATGTTACGAGTCAATCAATATTCAGGAATCTTCTGGGGTGACACATGGACAGAATGTTGTTGGTTGTGTTGATAGTCATTTTCTCTTAAATTGCAGTGGTCTCACGGACTGCTTTGGATGTGTGAATTTGCGCAACAAAAGTAATCACTTTTTCAATGAACGCCTGTCAAAAGAAGAATATACCAAACGAGTTGGAGAAATACTTGGAAGCTATGAAAAAATAGAGGTATATAAAAAGAAGTTTGATGAATTTGCGAAAGAGTTTCCCCTCAGGGAAAACAACAATATTCAGTCAGTAGACTCGACAGGCGATTATCTTACTGAATGCAAAAATGTGAGAAATTCCTTTGAAGTCTTCCAGTCAGAGGATTGCCGTCACATTTTCTCATCAAAGCTTCTCAAGGATTCTCTTGGGGTCATCGGCTATGGTACGAATTCAGAACAACTTCTCGAGGCAGTTGCGACAGGATATTCGAACAATATTATCGGTACATATGGAGCAGAGAATTGCAGAAGTATAATTCACGGATTTTATGTCTCCAACTGTCAGGATTGTATTGGGTGTGACGCGCTCAAAAATAGCAAGTATGCAGTATTCAACAGAGAATACTCCAAGGAAGACTACGAGAAAATTCGCGACCACATAATCCAAGAGCTTACCGCGCAAGATCTCTATGGACTCATTATGCCACCTGAGCTAGCGCCTTTTGCGTATAACGAAACCGTCGCTCAAGACAACTTCCCAATGACGAAGGAAGAAGTGCTCGCGATGGGGTGGCGCTGGGAAGATGATATACAGCAAACCCACGGAAAAGAGACTCTTCTTCCTGAGAATATTTCTGACCATATTAAGGATGTGAATGATAGTATCAAAAATGATATTCTCTATTGTACTTCGTGTACACGAAATTATAGGATTACAGAGCAGGAATTTCTTTTCTATCGCAAAATGACGATTCCAATTCCGCGCAAATGCTTCTATTGTCGTCACCAAGACCGTATCGTTCGTCGCGGGCCGTACAAGTTCTGGAATCGCGAGTGTGTAAATTGTCAGAAGAGGGTTGTCACAAACTATGCTCCCGACCGGCCAGAAATAGTGTATTGCGAAAGCTGTTATCAGAAAGAGGTGATATAACTACTTGCTTATTTAACTAAGTAAGCAAGTAAGAGATATGGAATATCAGTCAGAAAACAAAACATGTCAGAATTGTAAGCAGGATTTCACTATTGAATCTGATGACTTTGCGTTTTATGAAAAGATAAAAGTTCCTCCGCCGACTTTTTGTCCAGAGTGCAGGTTGCAGAGAAGGTTGGCTTGGAGAAATGAAAGAAGTTTATACAAAAGAAATTGTAACCTTTGCAAAGATTCTATGTTTGCAATATATCCTGCTGATACTCCTTTTCCTGTATATTGTAATAGGTGTTGGTTTTCAGATGATTGGGATGTAATTGATTATGGAAAAGAATATGATTTTTCAAAACCTTTTTTTCAACAATTTCAAGAATTAAAAAATAAAGTACCTAGGTTAAATCTGCAGATAGTTAATTGTACTAAAACAGAATACGCCAACGCTATTACTCATTCAAAGAATTGTTATCTAACTTACTCTACTGCTAACAGTGAAGATTGTATTTATACAGTCAGGTCTTTAAATTCAAAAAATATTACAGATTCTTATTTAATTAAAAAGAGTGACGGTTGTTTTAATTGTTTAAATTGTGAAGATTCTTCAAATTTAAATTTTTGTCAAAATGTTTCCAGTTCTTTTGATTTGTATTTCTGCTTTGATATGAAAGCCTCTTCTAATTGTTTTATGTCTACAGTGGGTCGTCATGCTAATTATCTTTTTAGAAATAAAAAATTAACTAAAGAACAATACTTTTATGAGATTAAGAATATAGATTTTGGTTCTTATGAGGTGTTGCTATCTTTGGAAAAAGAGTTCAAAGAATTAAAACAAAATGCTATACGTAAATATTCTCAAATAAATAATACCATAGAAACTACTGGAGATTTTGTGTCAAATACCAAAAATTGTAAGATGTGTTTTTATGGTAGTAATCTTGATAATTGTAAATATATATTTTTTGGCGAAGACACGAAAGATTCTATGGATTCCTGTTACGCATGTTGCACTTCTTCACTTTTGTATGAAGTAAGTAGTGTTGGAGTGAACTGTTCAAATATACTTTTTTCGAAAGATGCTTGGCCAGAAGTTAGAGATGTAGAATATACTGATTCTTGTCGAAATAATGTGAATAATTTATTTGGCTGTATTAGTCTTAGAAATAAATCATTTTGTATTTTAAATAAACAATATAGTAAAGAAGAGTATTTTGAGATGGTAAAAAAGATCAAAAAACATATGATGAATATGCCCTATGTAGACAAAAGAGGATTGGTATATGGTTATGGCGAATTTTTCCCAATAGAGCTTTCTCCCCATAAATATAATGAAACTAGTGCATTAAATTATTTTCCACTATTAAAAGAAGATGCATTGTTGATGGGTTTCGGATGGCAAGACATACAAGAAAAAAGTTATACAGAAATGCTTCTGTCAAAAGATTTACCTGATAATATAAAAGAAATTAATACAGATATTTTAAATAAAATTATAAATTGTATGCATTCTGGTTCTTGTAATGAGCAGTGTACTATTGCTTTCAAGGTAATACCTCGTGAATTGGATATTCATAAGGCTTTAAATATTGCCTTACCTAGACTTTGTCCTAATTGCAGGTCATATGAGTTATTTAATCAATTACCTAAACCCAAATTATATATTCGTAAATGTATGTGTGATAAAGAAAATCACAACAATCACAAAGGCAATTGTGGTGTAGAATTCGAAACCTCATACGCTCCCGACCGGCCAGAAATAGTGTATTGCGAAAGCTGTTATCAGAAAGAGGTGATATAACTACTTGCTTATTTAACTAAGTAAGCAAGTAAGAGATATGGAATATCAGTCAGAAAACAAAACATGTCAGAATTGTAAGCAGGATTTCACTATTGAATCTGATGACTTTGCGTTTTATGAAAAGATAAAAGTTCCTCCGCCGACTTTTTGTCCAGAGTGTCGCATGGTTCGGCGTATGTGCTGGAGAAATGAGCGGTCTCTTCATAAGCGGGAATGTGGAAAGTGTGGGAAGGGCCTTATATCCATGTATTGTGACGAAGCACCTGTGTATTGTATGGAATGTTGGAGCGGGGATTATTGGGATCAACATATGTACTCAAGAGAATATGATTTTAATATAAATTTCTTTGAGCAATTATGGGAACTATTTAAAATAAATCCACGACTGTATGCATATAAATTCGGCACATTTATAAATTCAGAATATGTTAATTACGCAAAGGACGATAAAAACTGCCACCTCTCGTTTTCAGTTATAGACTGTGAAGATATATTGTACTCTACACTCATAGATGATTCAAAAAACTGCGCAGACTGTTTAAATACCATAAAGATCGAACATTGTTACGAGAACACAAACTGTGAGGGTAACTACAATAGTCATTTTATGTTCAATTCACAGAGTTGCGTTGACTCGTTCTTTCTCTATGATTGTACAAATTGTAGCAATTGCTTCATGTCATCAAATCTTAGAAGTCAACAATACGTTTTTCGAAATCAGAAATTAACCAAGGAAAAGTACAAGGAAGAAATGGAAAAGATAGATTCTGGGTCCCATGTTGTTCTGTCTGAATTGAAGAATGAGTTTCGAAAGCAGCTCCGTGATTTTTCAATTCATAAATTTGCTTTTACATACTCAACAGAAAATTCAACAGGAGACTATATTCACCATGTAAAAAACGTGAAAAAAAGTTTTGATGTGTATGATTCAGAGAATGTAACTTACTCATTTAGAGTACTTCATGCGAAAGATTCAATAGATAATTCAGGATGTGGATATGGTGAGATGGTGTACGAATCTATGGGTGCTACGATGAATAGTTTTAAGGATTCATTTTGCTATATCACAATACAAGGTTGCAGGGAGTGTGAATATTCTCTTGTATTAAAGAATTGCTCAAACTGTTTTGCTTGTGTTGGTCTAACAAACGCATCATATTGCATTTTGAACAAACAATACAGCAAGGAAGAGTACTTTGCTACAGTCAATACAATAAAGAAACATATGAATGATCTTCCGTATACAGATATGAAGGGGAGAGTGTATAAATATGGAGAATTCTTTCCCATGGAAATGAGCCCATTTGGATATAATGAAACTAATGCCCATGATTTTTTTCCTTTACGTAAGACCGATGCCCTTGTGATGGGATATAACTGGCTAGATCGGATAGAGAAGAATTATACTATTTCTTTGCAAAATGAAGATTTGCCAGAGAACATCGAAAGCGTAACAGATGCAATTGTTGATGAGGTTATTGACTGCCCAAATCGCGGAGATGAATTATCTCGGTGTATTAGTGCGTATAGGATTACGAAAGAGGAGTTGCAATTTCTTAGACAAAGACGGCTGCCCTTACCTCGTTACTGTCCCAATTGCAGACATTATGAACGCCTGTCTTACCGCAATCCTTTGAAACTCT
>CAZSFR010000022.1:11532-13069 GCA_964606295.1 uncultured Candidatus Saccharibacteria bacterium | reverse complement strand
TGATAAAATAGAAATGGCTAAGAATTTGTTCAAGGATTTTAGAGAGGCAGATAAAAAAGGTTATGACATTATAGTTGTAAAAGAAGTTGAAGACAAAGGGTTTGGTTGTGCGATAATGAATCGGCTTAGAAAAGCGAGTTGTACGAAAGAAACTAGCAAGAACCGTCCTTGTTAGTTCAAGTTTCTTTTCTGCTAGTTATCATCTCTGTCGGTGTCACTCGTAGTGCTCGCTACAATCACAAGCATGATATACTCAATCTATTAATATAGATTGTTGGTGTTTAGTCAGTCTAGAGCCTTATGTTTTTATGTCACAAAATAATTCACCCTGGATTTATCAACTAAATAAAGAACGAAAGATCGAAAAGCTATCTTCTGATATTAATACTGATATTGCTATAGTAGGAGGGGGTATTGCAGGAATTTCAACTGCTTTTTTTATTTTGAAATATACAAACAAAAATATTATTCTTCTAGAGAAAAACAAAATCGCGCGTGGTGCCACCGGACATAACGCCGGACAAGTGGTAAGTTATTTTGAAAGACCGTATTACGAAATTGTAGAAGAATTTGGAAAAGAAATGGCAGCTGATGGTCAACAATCTATTGAAAATGCATGGGAAATTTTGGATGAGATATACGAAGACGCGGGGCTTGATATGAATCTTTTTAGGTTTGTAGGTTATGACGGATTTACTAGCTTTGAGCAATTAGAAGAGGCTCTCAAAAATAATAAAGCACGAGATGAATCTGGTTTGGCTATATTGCCTATCTGGGTTTCTGGAGAAAGTCCCTATCTTAAAAGTATTCCAGAGAAATTTATTTCTTATTACGAAGTCGTGTCTGGCAATAAGATCAATGAATTACTGGAAACAGAAGATAAGAATTATTTTTCTTTAGTGTTTCATCAAAAAGGAGTAATGAATTCAGCTCTTTTTACCGAAGAGGTTGCAGAGTATTTGCGAAGTTTTTATTCAAGACGGTTCTCTCTTTTTGAAAATACTTCTGTTTCTAAGATTGTTATGAAAGAAAATGGAGTTCTTGCAGATACCGGAAACCATATTATTAGTTCAAAAAAAATTATTTTATGTACAAATGGTTTTGAAAACTTCCAAATTTTAAATTATACAGGACTTAATATTAATACTAAATTTCATCATTTAGTTGAAGGAGTAGTGGCAAGAATGTCTGGATATTTCGAAAAATTAAATAAAGAACCAGCTGCTATAAGTTACTATACTGATAATAAGATAGAAGGCTTTGATTCAATGAGTAATCCATATTTTTATCTGACAAGAAGGCCGTATGACCATGAAAATTACCCTAAGCATAATCTCATTTGCATTGGAGGGCCACAGCATAGCATTGAAGATCGGAGTGAGTATGATGCCGAGATTGAATATGAAGAACAGGCCAAGGAACAAATTGAAGATTTTGTAAAAAAAGTTTACGATCTAGATCCAAATAAGAAAATAGAATATCAATTTATGTGGCATGGCCTCATGGGATATACTCCTAATCGAATTCGACTTATTGG
>CAZSFR010000022.1:0-11432 GCA_964606295.1 uncultured Candidatus Saccharibacteria bacterium | reverse complement strand
ATAGATGACAGGTCTTATTAGATTTGATACAATGCCAATCTATGATTTCATTCTTACTTTTTATTATTGGTTTTTTCTTATTGATTAAAGGAGCTAACTATTTGGTTTCCGGAGCATCCTCACTCGCATACAAATTGGGCGTAGCCCCATTGGTTATTGGTCTCACTATTGTAGCCTTTGGGACGTCGGCACCAGAATTGGTGGTAAACCTTATGGCAAGCATAAGTGGCAACACCGATATTGCAATTGGTAATATTCTGGGAAGTAACATCGTTAATATTTTGGTTATTCTTGGTGTTTCGGCGATCATTTATCCCATTACTGTTCAAAAAAGTACAGTATGGAAAGAAATACCTTTCGCTTTACTTGCTGTAGTGGTGATGGGATTTATGGCGAGTGATGCCTTAATTGATGGTGCCAGCGCTTCTTATTTGACACGTATTGATGGACTTGTTTTGATATCGTTTTTCGTAATTTTCTTGTATTACATTGTTGGTATTGCTAAACAGTCACCAAGCGAGACCGTGGAAAAACCGCCAGAAATGACACGTATGCGTTCATGGTTACTTATTGTTGGAGGAATGCTTGCGCTCGTTGTTGGTGGAAAATGGATTGTTGACGGTGCTATTGTATTTGCACAAGGTCTCGGTGTTAGCGAATCACTCATTGGACTTACAATAGTCGCTATTGGCACGTCATTGCCAGAGCTTGCCACATCTGTTGTTGCCGCGTACAAAAAACATAGCGATATTGCTATTGGCAACGTGGTTGGGTCAAATATTTTTAATATTTTCTGGATACTAGGTATCAGTGCATTCATTTCACCACTACCGTTTGCGCCCGCGTTGACAACAGATATTTTAGTTACAGTCGGCGCAACACTTCTTTTGTTTTTTGCACTTTTTGTTGGCAAGCGTCATACTATTGAAAAGTGGCAGGGCGTACTCTTTATCTGTACATACGTGCTATACATTGTCTTTCTAGTTATGCGTGGATAAAAACAGAACTAGCAAGGTTTCGCCTTTCTACAACACAAAATCTAAGCCAGCCATCTATACTAACTAAGTCTATAATAGTGTTTTGCAAAAGACTGCAAAAACGAGGCGAGGTTTTGAGTGTCTTGGGTTTCCATGGCATCTTTCTCGAATCCAAAGAATAAATGGGATCAGCCACCATTTTAGTCCATACGTTAATTACAAAACCCCCATTCCCTGAACTCTTCAGATATATCTCTATACTAGCGTTTTGCAAAAGATTAGTATAAGGAAATCTTACAATACATTTTTACGTACCTTTTTCTTTAATTATTTTTGCTTATATTTTACTTAGGCTGTTATATAGGAATTAAGTTAATTCCTAACTTTTGGTATAATTATCCTTATGATGGAAGATAATGAACATACTCATAAAGACAGGTTGCCAAGCAAAAAACACGAAAAAGTTGAATTTGACCCTAACTTACTTGAAGAATATTATAGAATACAATCTATAATAGAAAGACAAAGTGAAGATCAATACGGAAACTTGTGTGGGTACGATGATATTGATATTCTTGAAGAACAAATGTTTTCTAGGGAAAAGTTTAATTCAATAAGCAAAGAAGATAGATGTAAGCTGTGCAATGCGATTTTAATGTTTTCTGAAAATAGTCACGCAACTACGGGCGTAAATAATAATGGCATTAAGTACAATTTGTTATTGGGTGCACTAAAGTTAACAGGAAGAGAAACAGACAGAGAATTTGTTCTTGAACTAGAGGGTCTAGCGGGAAGGTCTCTAAAAAGCGTCAGAGTTGCTGTTGAACTATATGATCTAACATATAAAATGTGGAGTTTAAATAATTGGATTAAACCTTACTTTGCAAAAGAAGATTATACTGCAGGTGAAAGTAATACTTACAATTCAGATAGTTATACAGATTTTAATGAGGAACAAGGTCAATCTATTATTGTGCCAGAAATAGCAGGTGTAGAATATTATGAGTATTTGAAATACTTGAAGGAAATTAAAGAGAATGCAAATTCTTTGGCTTTACATGAAGTCGAAGCGACTCATGCTACTTCACCTGGAAATTTACAAAGCATATTAAAGGATGGATACATAGTAAAATCTGCAACCGAATTTAGTCATCATTTTGAAGGAGATGGTGTGTATTGTGGAATTCTTGGTTCTTATCGTAACTGGTGTCAAAATTCTTACGGTGAAGAGGAAGGTGACACACTCCTTGAGTTCAAAGTTCCTTTATCACAAACCATCCCTATTATAGTTAGCTACCTGTCTCCCAAAGCAATGTGTAATGTTTTAACTAATAAATTAATTTTGGAAAGAAGTAGTTCTCTAGATAAAAATCTAAAAGTTTCTTACGGTGCACCACAGTGGTTAGACGAAGAAAAAGATGGGGAATTGTCAAAATGGAAAATTGATATGCTTAAGGATTTGTTTAATTGTGAAGTAGAATTGGTAAAAGATGAATTCAATAAGGACATGTTGATACTAGATACCAAAGAGCCAGCTATAGTTTGGGGGTCAGTTGCGAGAACACTGAGATTGCGTAGAGTGGTACCGTTATCCAGTATTAACGAACTTGCTTTACCTGAAAGTATTACAAATGATATATATAATAGATTTACAATATCAAGTATTTCTAGTAACCATATTACGGATTAAAGGGTAAGGTATTTTTAAATATAATTTTTTTAGGAGAAAATGGTAAAATAAACTCATGGACATATTAGCTCACACACTTTGGGCCAATGCAGGAGCGCGGGCGGGGAACAAACTTGCCGAGAAGAAGGGTGGCAAGTTTCGCGTCAATATAGGCTGGACGGCATTTTGGGGTGTTTTCCCTGATCTCTTTGCGTTCACGATTCCGTTTGCGACTGCACTTTACCAAATGACCTTTGGTGGCACTTCCTTTTCAGCAATCCGCGATCATCACGGATTGGTAGGTGGTTTTGATATCGCGACTTATTTGTACCAATTCAGCCACTCTCTAGTTATTTGGGCATTGGTCTTTGTCTTGGTTTGGGTTATTTGCAAGCGTCCTAGGTACGAGCTTCTAGGCTGGGCGCTTCACGTACTGATCGATATCCCGTCGCATGCGATCGGATTTTATCCTACGCCCTTTCTATTTCCACTATCCGACTACCGATTTCCGTACGGTGTATCGTGGAGCAATATGTGATACATGATTATCAATTACACTGCACTTGCACTCGTATGGGGAAGTATAGGATATAAAAAAGTGTTTCGTAAAAAAATGTAACAGGTAGGATTAAACCTTGCAATATTGTAAAATGATGAATAATAAAATGATAAGAAAAGAAAAAAGAAATATGAAGCAGAAGATGGGGAAGTGGTACACACTCCTCTCTATTTGTTTACTATCTGGACTATTACTACTTGCAAGATACTGCATACTTTCTCTTGACCTTGATTTTATTAGCCTTAATTCGCTGTCTGGTAGCATTATCGCAGGTGCAACATTTATCGCAGGGTTTCTCCTCTCCGGTGTTTTTTCTGACTACAAAGAAGTGGACAAGATTCCATCTGAAATACGTGCGCTACTCGAAAGTATTTTGAGCGAAGGGGACGCTCTCGAGAGAAAGGACCCGGACTTTGCAGAGAATAATGTGAAATTGAAAATAAGTATCTTGTCTTTTATTAAAGAATTTGAAGATGGCTTGAGCCATATGAAAGACCATAGTCATATTGAATGCGCACTAAAAGAGATAAAGAATTTCGATGTTATATTTGACGATATGGAACGACAAGGAGTACCGCCAAACTACATGACTCGTATTAAAACCGAGCAATCAAACTTGAAAAAGATTTTGCTACGCGTGTATCATATACAAAAGACAAAATTTGTCCCTTCGGTTGTATTGCTTGTTGATTCTATGATTGTGCTGGTAGTTGGGTTACTACTCTTCGTAAAGACTGATTGGTACATTGGGTTTATTGAACTTGCTATCATTTCCTTTATTCTCCTATATTCTAGAAAACTTATTATCATTTTGGAAAAACCTTTTCGCAAAGGAAATGATGATACAGAAGACGATGTTAGTATTTTTGTATTACGAGAATTACGATATGAATTAGAATCGCAAGTACGGTCTAAATAATACAGGGACAACAACCGCACTGACTTTCTGGTTAGTTGTGGATGATGAAGTTTGGGTTACGATCCATTCTATATATTTTTAGGTTCAGGTTTGAAAATGGTACAATGAAGGTATGAGAAAACTTTCGATCAGCATCGCCTTACTTTCCGCATTATTTCTATTGCCTAGTCTAGCTTTTGCACATCAGCCTAGGATTGTGGCTGAGACTCCGGTGGTGGTGACTGACCCCGAGATTTCAAAGGCCTATTATGACACTCTAGACGGTGAGCCTGCTGTGTACACTATCGCAAGTGATAAGCCATTTCCACTCTATGTCGGTGTACTGGTGCCGGATATCGAAGGTCAAAAGAAAGATGTTTCGGCGGTGATTTTAAAGAATGGTGAGGAGGTAGCCGTACTCGAAGGTAGTGATTTCCAGTGGAAGGAATTCTTTGAGCCATTTGGTCACGATACTTATTGGCAAGGACCGGAATACAAAGCAGAGGCCGAAGCGGGGAAGTATGAAATACGAGTATGGAGTAGCAACAATGATAGTAAATACTCGCTTGCGATAGGTGAGATAGAAGCATTTGACTACAAGGAAGGAATGAATGCGCTCACCCTTATTCCACAACTGAAAAAAGATTTCTTTGGTGGGTCTCCAATAGATTTTATCCTCTCGCCATTTGGCTGGGGACTTATTGTAGTTATGTTTGTACTAGCTTCACTATTTGGAATTTTGTACCGTACGCTACTCAGAAAATTTGTACGCAATAAAAGTAGTAGCACACAAAAAACTGTTGGTAAAAATATCGGCAAAAAGGACAGACTACTGCGTGTGGTTATAGGTGTTGTACTGCTACTCATTGCGATCACAACCACTTGGAACCCGTGGCTACTTTTCTTTTCTGGGTTCTCATTTTTTGAAGCGATATTTAGCTGGTGCGGATTGTATGCCGCGCTAGGCAAAAACACTTGTGACGTATAAAATTAGATTCTAGACTACTAACAAATACTAAACTGGAGAACATGTTGGAAATTATTGAATACACTGACTCATTGAAAACGAGCTTCGAGAAATTGAAAGCCTCTGTTTGGTCAGGTGCGGACAAGGAACACTATGGAGTTAATCAACCAAAATTTTTTCGTGATACTTTTACCTTGGTGGCCAAAGATGATGAGGAAATCATAGGGTATGTTACTGTGATTATTGATTCTGGTGTTGCACAAATTGAACCTCTTATGGTTGCCATTGATAGAAAAGAACAAGGAATAGGAACTAAACTTTTGAAAGCATCAGAAGATAAAGCAAGATCATTGGATGTACATAAAATATGGCTTGAAACAGGGAGCGATTGGTCCGCGCGACAATTTTATGAAAAGAGAGGCTACGCAGTGAGAGCAATACTACCAAATCATACTGGTAGGAGGGATTTTGTATTAATGGACAAAATGCTATCTTGATAATTACCCAACAATTTTTATACTAGTGTTTTACATCTGTCTGACGGCAGACAGGAAAAACTGCAATAGGAATGAGATGTTTTGGGTGTGTTGGAATAGGTAACGTGTTCACACAGGTGTATTGACATTGTGCGCACAATATATATACTGAATATATGACTACTGTAAACGTACGAATTGAAGAAAAGACCAAGATTGCTGCGACCAAGGTTTTGGCAAAGATGGGACTCGATATGTCGAGTGCTGTGAAGCTTTTTTTGCATCAAGTTGTCAAAGACGATGGCTTGCCTTTTACTCCCACAAACAATACCAAAGCAATCCGCGCTCGCTGGGACAAGGAAGTCGCTGATGCGCTCAAGAATGGGAAAGTTTATAAGTCTGGAAAAGAAGTTCTTGCTGATCTATAATTAGCTTATGTATACAGTTAGACGTTCGAAACAATTTGAGCAATCGTTCAAAAAACTTCAATATAGTGGAACAAAGAATTCTATTAAAAAAGAGATTGCTACGGTAATCGATATTTTAATTGCAGGTAAGTTATTCCCAGAAAAATATAAAGACCATAAACTTATTGGTGAATTTAAAGATTATCGTGAATGCCATGCAAGGCCAGATTTACTTTTGATATATCAAATTTTAGATGACGAGCTCGTTCTCGTGCTTATTAATATCGGCTCACATTCAGAACTTTATAATTAATTTGTACTCTTACGATATGACCACTTACTCATTAGACATCATCGGTTTATTTATATTCATTGCTGGATTCATCATCGGGCTCGGTGCAGTGACAGTTATCGATCTCCATGGCTTTTTGGGGAGGAAGTCGCCGTACTGGACACTGGCTACTACTCGTACGCACAAGGTGACCAAGCCCCTCATCTGGATCGGGATAGGGCTCACCATCATCGGTGGGAGTATATTGTATAGGCAGGAAGCATTTACTGGTATTCCACTTACCCATTCACTCATTGCGGTTGTGTTGATTTTGAACGGTATGTTTTTGTCTTTCAAAGTAAGTCCGTTTCTTATTGAGAGAGAAAAACAAAATAGATCCGACGAGCTACTACCTGCGTCGTGGCAGAGGAAGATTACCTCGAGCTTCGTTGTGTCATTCCTTGGTTGGTGGGGAGGATTGTTGTTATTTGTGGTGTATGTAGCGAGCCGTTTGGCAAACTGATATATGGCAAAGACGATTGTTGTAAACAATGCATTTCAGAAAAAGTATACCTACACGCTCACGGAAAAAGAAGGTAAGAATTTTGACAAAGATTTCAAACCAGACCTAACCCCTCGGCAGATGCTTCGGTTGGGAGTTTTCGGGGGGGCGTATTTCATCGGAGTTGCGAACTTGATTCCAAAAGATTTGCCCAAGGAATGGTGGAAGGGAGTCACACTATCAGTTGATGGTGGGAAACACGCGGAGTTAAACTATTTCAAAACTAACGCCAGCCAGCCCCTCTCTGTATGGCAAAAGAAGGGATGGATAGCAAGGGTTGATCCGCATGGATGGTTTGAGTGGTATTGTCGCTACTATAGGGGGAGACGATGCGATGACGATGCTAGGCAGATCAAAAGGTGGAAAGCTATGACACGGCACGTCACTCAAGTCTCGAATAATTGCCGAGCGAGAGATATATATTGTAGACCACGGCAAAGACAAGCACTCCTACACTGGGCGTATGATACGAGGAAGATGTGATGGGGAATTGCCAGGGGATACTGTGTATTCCAATCGTGTCGTTCATAGTCTGCTATACTGACTAAATGGAAAACACAAAAAACGACAGTACAGAGAGCAAGGAATTCAAGATCTCAGGAGGTGATATACGCGACTATATAAATAAGATTTTTAGAGCGGGGAACTCTCGCAAAGCGATTTTCAAGCATGAAGACGGAAAGCATATTTTCAGTATCAATTTTGTGCTCTTGGTACTCATCTTTGTCATCATCCCACTTATAGCCCTCATTACTTTCATACTTCTCATTCTCACTGGCTCATCACTGAGTATTGCTAAAAAATAGAGCCTAGCAAGGCAAGACTTTGCTAGGTTTATTGATATGTCTTTGACCTTCTCACATTTTAAATTCCGCATCGTGAG
This sequence comes from uncultured Candidatus Saccharibacteria bacterium, assembly GCA_964606295.1. Taxonomy (GTDB): domain Bacteria; phylum Patescibacteriota; class Minisyncoccia; order Phycocordibacterales; family UBA9973; genus JAGOPB01. Next base: position 3,763 of record CAZSFR010000022.1, on the reverse strand, counting down.
GCGGAGAGTGGTACGCCAGCGCAGGAAAGCGCTGGGTGTTTCGACTGAGGAAAGGGAAACCGCAAGGGAGTATGTGCATGCGAGGCTCGTGTATTGGAATGCGTTCTACAATTTCTCGTACAACAAAGTCTTTATCCGAAACGTCAGGTCGCGGTGGGGCAGCTGTTCCAGTAGAGGGAATCTTAATTTCAATTCTCGAATCACGCGCCTACCGCCCGAATTGATCGACTACGTTATAGTTCACGAGCTTTGCCATCTCGGAGAGTTCAACCACTCACAGGCATTTTGGGATCTAGTTGCAAAGACAATGCCGGAATACAAAGCGATGAGGCAATGCTTGAAAAAATATCGCGTGTGAGAAATAAAAAAAGCAATCAGATTGTGTCCGACTGCCTTGGAATATTTTTATCAGCAACTTCTGTAACAGCGGTATCGCTCGTAGCGAATTATTCTGTACTTCGTTACATAGCAGTAGCCGTTCCAGACACGTACATATCCGTAGATCGGACGAGAATGGTAGTGGTACGAATAATCACTTCGGTAGTTATTTGATTTATAACCGTACCCTCCACGGTTGTAGTTGTTCGTCGTACAGGTATTTCCCTGTGAGTAATAACCGTTGTTGTTATAAGAATTGTTATCGTGATGAACAACGATAACAAACTGCTGTGCATCCATACGTGGTATGAGTGCGAGCATTGCAAGAATGCAAAGAATAATCTTAAACTTTTTCATACATTTTCTATTTGAGCTAAGTATATGCCTATACGAGAAAGTACGCAAAGTGACATGGTGATATGTGGAAATATTCGATGCCTAGCAATGCGAACATTGTCATTATTTGCGACTTAATACGTTATTATATATACATCAGCAAGGTGGACTACCCACCGACCATTGAGATGTGATTTTCTGGTCGAGATTCATTATAAGCAATCGACATACCTATTTTTATGCTAACGACAATCGCAGTTATTCTTCTTATACTTTGGCTATTGGGAATTGTGGGAGTGTACACCATCGGATGGTTCATCCACATACTCCTTGTGGTCGCAATCGTCATGTTTATCGTCAGAATTATTCAAGGGAGAAATCCTGTTCAATAGGATTTTGTAAACCAAAATCAAAGGGCGCCCACGGCGCCCTTTGATTGAGTTCAGTGCTTTGGAAAATGAAAATTAATTTTGTTTGAGGACCAACTTTTTTCTTCCTCGCAGAACGAAAAGAGTCATTACGGTATTTGTCACAATCATTGCGATAGAATGAAGCGTCGTTGCAAGATTGTAGGAGGTGAGAGAGAGGAGTGCGAGTCCGTGACGAAAGACATTGGAAGAATACAAAATGGGAGTTTCCATATTGGGGAGTCTCCATGTCTTTTGTAATGTCGGAATAAACGCGATGACATCAATGGTAACCAAGATGACAACAGAGAGCGTAGGATCCTTGGTGAGAATCCATGGGATAATGCCCAAGAGAGCAACAACAAGAAAATAAGTATCACGTTTTGGAATATCTTTGAATCCATAACGAAGTGAGAAAAAGAAAATTATTATAGTGAATATCTCTGATGCAGCGAAGGGCAATGCGCCCCAACCAGCACCTTTAGCAACTTGGCCAAAAAATACCGTACCAGAAACTATTGACCATACGAGCCACGTGTAGGGATGCGGTTTGACCCTCCTTTTGAATATATCGATGAGGTAGGGAACATTGCCAATAATGGCAAGCAGGGCAGCGATAGAAGCAAAAATTATTTTCATATTCATATATATAGTATACAAAATAAATGAGTTTTTGGGGTGCTATACTAAATTTATAAATCCTGCCAGATGTTCGTCTGTTGGGAAAATTAAAAGCTAACAAAGATAAACTTCGACAACCCTTGGTTTTTTGTTGTCAAAGCATAACTTCGACGGAATGAATAAAAAAATCTGGACGGGCGCTCTTGTTGTTATCGTTATCGCAATCGGTATTTTTGTTTTGAAATATTCCACCAAGAAGTCACCCCTAGTAAGCGAGGGGCTTGTTCCTTTTGCATTTACATCAAAATACATCACGAAGACACTCTGGCCACCAAAAGTCTATGAAATAATTGATGATTATTCGTGTGCCGTTGGAGGAACAGAAATATCGAGCGTGGGAGTAACTATCGAAAAGATGCTCGATGGGATTAGTTATTGTATAAAAACTCAAAGTGAAGGTGTCGCTGGAAGTACTTATACGACATACACATACAAAACTGCCACTGTATCAGGAGGAATGCTGATGACCACATTCACACTTCGTTTTGTTCAGTGCGACAACTATGATGATCCAGAGAGATCTGAATGCAAGGATGAGAGAGTCAATTTTTCTGCTGATACCCTCGCGCAAGAGATTTTCCAAAAAACAAAGTCAGTCAATATCACATTAGGTAGTGATGACTCGTGCTATCTGTATCAACATACTGCGACTCTAGAGAAACCGTACACGGTCTCTGAGTACCTAACTTTGCGTGAGAAAGATGGAGAAATTGTAGGGAAAAAAGACGGCACACAAAGTGGTCCAGACATGACCAACGGGTACACGGGAACGCTTGTGGGGACACAGTCGGAGGATATGATTACGCTCGTGTATTCGTATACCATCGAAGGCTCAGATGGAAAAGAAGAAGAGCTATATCAAATAGTAAGTGACGGTATCGTAAAGCATCGATATCCGCTCATAGAAAAAGATGGTGTTCTTGTGCCAAACGAAACAGAGTCTCCGACAGATTTACTATACAGTACTGTTTCGTGCAAATAAGATGAACACTCTTTGTGTTATTATGTTCGTATGAATGTCTACCGCAATCCAATCAGACACAAAGAACTGCAGTTGAAAAACACTGGTCATAGAATAAATTGGCTTCGTGCGTCAGTGCTTGGAGCCAACGACGGCATCGTTTCAACGGCATCTATCATTGTCGGCGTCGCCGGCGCTTCTAATTCTTCGCACTTCATCTTGACTGCCGGTGTCGCGGGTATGGTCGCCGGCGCTCTCTCGATGGCGGTTGGAGAATATGTCTCTGTGAGTTCCCAGAAAGATAGCGAAAAAGTATTGCTTGAAAAAGAGCGTATCGAACTTGAGACGATGCCCGCGGAAGAGTTGGAAGAACTCACACAAATTTACAGAGGAAAGGGATTGTCTGAAACATCAGCCCGCAAGGTTGCAATAGAACTTACCGAGCACGACGCATTTGCTGCACATGTCGACGCGGAGCTACATATCGATCCAAACAATCTCACAAAGCCATTCCAAGCTGCATACGCATCCGCTATTTCATTTTGCTGTGGCGCTATCATCCCGATTTTCGCGATTATTCTTTCTCCAGAGCGAATCAGAGTACAGATGACATTTGTTGCTGTATTGATTGCACTTATTATCACAGGAGCATTGAGTGCAAATGTCGGTGGTGCCAAAAAGAGAGTTGCAATATTGCGTGTTGTGTTCGGTGGCATACTCGCCATGGTGGTGACGTTTGGTATCGGAAAGCTCTTTGGTGTTGTTGGCATATAAAAAACTGCATGAAACTAATCACGCAGTGCAAATTTTTTGGGTAATGAATTTAGTCGTCGGGATTCCTCTCCCAACGCTTCTTCCTAAAAATAATGTAGCCAAGAAACATGGCCAGAACGAAAACCACAGTCAACGCTTGGCCTCCGTTTGTTTTAAAAAATTCCATCATAGTTTGGAGATTTACCTTTGAAGCAGAACACTCTAAAATGATAAATATGAGTACATA
>CAZSFR010000021.1:0-13339 GCA_964606295.1 uncultured Candidatus Saccharibacteria bacterium | reverse complement strand
AAGCGATTATTGTGTTGTCATTCTAACTGTGTTTTATTTCTTCCATAAAGTATTCAAATCTTTTTGATCATAAAAATGCGTATCGGTTTTGTATGAATTAATTATAACCATTGTCTGATAAAAAAGCGGTTCAGGTAGATGATCAAGATCGTACCAATCCCAGCTCTCGCATTTTTCTGGTTCCATCACACGTGCTTCTCCCCCCTTCCAGTCAGCAACAAAACCAATATTAATGTAATGCTTCGGATCGTAATAATCAATATTTGCCACATGAAGAAATCGAATGTTATCGATAATCATTCCTGTCTCTTCGATCACATCCCTTCTCACGCAATCTTCAAACGATTCCATGTATTCCAAATGTCCGCCGGGAAATGAATACTCTCCTTTTCCGTGCTCACTTTTTCGTTTACCCAGAAGTATCTTGCCGTCTTTCAAAATCATCACCCCAACTCCGACTTTTGTTGTATTTCTCTCAGGCATATAGTATAGACTTATACCTGATCTATTGGTTTATTTTCATTATTTTCATTTTCATCTGTTTTTATACTTAACGTAGCCAAAAGTGCTGTCAAAAATGCAAATATTGCTAGTAATGATTCTACAGTAAATACCGAAGATTTCATGCGCTCTAAATGATCCATCCCCTCTGCGTGCCCAATTGCTTTGTCGCCGAAAAGATAGCCTATGGGAATAGCCCAAAGCGTATATATAATTTTCAGGATATTTTCCTTCAATATTTTTTTCTTCTCAGCAAGATCTTTATCTTTCAATAACTTTTTATTAAATTCATCTTCTCCTCCGATATCTTCGATATCGGATTCAATCTCAGATTTTAAATTTTGTATATCCGCAACAATACTTTCCAAGCTTTCTTCTTCACGTGAGCGAATATTTTCTAATATTCTGTTTTTGAAACTTCCATCAATCATGATCATTTTTTTTCTTCTTAACTTCTTTAACAATATCTCTCATGGCCTCCATTTCTTCTTTCAATCCAAGCAGTAATGCCCTCAAATCCTCTTTATTTTCTGCTATTTTGGTTTCATCGCGCATGGGCATATTTTATCATACAACGATAAAAACAGCCTACACGCATACGAATGTAGGCTGCTTTTTATATTTATTTGAAATTTCTAGAGCCTAAGGCTAAACTTTATACCGCTTTTATTTTATGTTTTATCATTACCCTCACCCCTTTGCCTTCGAATGCGTGCCGCCTTGGCGGGCTGATCAATTTCAAACAATGACACATGCTTTTCATTGATCATTCCATCCGATAGTGCGTCGACAAAGAGACGTTCCGCTTCCTTTTGCGCCTTATTATTTTCAGCAATCTGCAAGTACGTTCTTTTCCCTTCCTCTGTTTGAAATGGCGCAAAGACAGAAATGTTTGTCGGCGTTTTGCGTTTGAATTCGATATTCAAAATATCCTCAATTTTAACATTCTTTTTGGAAAAAACAACTTCTGCGAACTCACTTCCGTATTTGTTGCCCAAATCCGAAAGTCCTACTTGTCCATACTCCGCAGACGTTATGATGATCGGCAGGGGAATTTCTATCCCTTTCTTTTCATTAATAGCCATAATTTCTGGATACAAATCTCTCGCAAAATCATGAGCAAAACAGGAATTGAAAATAAAGATTGGCGTGTCCTTGATTTCATTGCTCACATATCTCTCCTCCAAAAGATAAGCCAAGCCGACATGGTATAGATGCGCGGTGTGTTCGAAAGTTGCCCTGTCCTCTTTGGTCATAGCGCCGTCAGGCATTTCTCCCTGAAAATAAATGTAGCCGTTATTTTCCCCGTGCGCATCGAAGAATACTGTTAAGTTTTCTCGACTCACAACATAGTCGGTAAACTTCTGATAATTTTCATTTATTGACTGTATATTATTCTCAGGCTTAAAAAGACTCACGTCGAACGGAGCTTGATCTTGTATGGCATCGATCATGCCGACAGGTGCAAATCTCTCATCAGTTCCATATTTTTCTTGTAGTGAGTCTGGCAGAGTCTCATTATTCGCAAACACAGCAACATTCCTTCCTGTAAAGAGTTCCTGATTTCGGATCTCAGGATTATTAATCGTCTCAACTATGTTACTCAAAACTAGTTTGAAATTTTCCTCTGTTGATTCTGCACCTGCGACATACATGCCTCTACACACTCTCATAATCCACTCTGTTGTTTCAACTTCTGACATATTCGTTCCACCAAAAGATTTTGGAACTAATACGTCATACCCAAGATCCTTCGCAATCTTTATCGCAGGATCGTCCAAAAAGCTTTCAATGTTTATAAATTCCTCCTCAGTTTGCGTCAAAAGGGCTTCTGGGAAATCTACACTTTCTTTTTTCTTTCTTGGATTCTCTTCAAACATATTTTCACTCTCAAACACAAAAGTATTCATCTGATTTTCCCGTGTGTTGTTTTTGTCGATATCGCATGATGCCAAAATTGATGTAAGGACGGGCACCAAATATGGCTTTACTGTCTTCAGTTTTCGCTTCAAATCATCAACGGAAAATATTCCCTCTGGTGACTTTTTGACAATTGGTGGAACTTTTTCATTGAATTTCATAATTTATACATCTTACAAATTTGTGTAAGTCATTTTATTATCTAATTCCCGTATCAATATCGAAATTCACTTCTGTCGTTTCAAATGACGTCACTGTTACTGGCTTCATTTCCCCTTCTCCTATGCCTGCTGGACTAATTTGCACAAAATAATTTCCCGGTCCGACTGCGAGTCTAAATGTGCCATCGGCTTCGAGATGTAGTCGTTCAATTTCTGTCGACTGGTTGTTTGCATATACGACAACTTCTCTCGAGGTAAACGCCTCAGGCGAGGGCTCACACGGTTGTCCCTCTATCTCAACTGGACAATTGGGTCCTAGTGTTACCGTCCCCGCGATATAGCCGGCAGCGATACGTCCGTCTGTACCACCATCACTTTCGATTATCGGTTGCTCAACTATTTGGTCAGGATTCACAAAATGCTGTCCATCAGGCGTATTGCATTGCTCAGGATAGCTCTCCATGACAGGGAAATGTTTTGCGCATTCTTCGAAGCTATCAATGCCAATGTCCGGAATAATAGCTGCGCCGTTTTTGACCGAATTATATTTGCCCCAGAACATAAGCCCGAGAAATAGTATCAAAATCAATACCGCACTCCATAATGGCATTTCTTTTTTCATAATTTCATTTTAGCACAAAAGAAACATCTGCTTAATGTCAAAGTTAATCCTTGAAATACCACCACGCTATCTTCTTGGGATCAAATTCATTCTTATCTGCCATGTACACGAGACTCCGTATGACGTAGAGCATACAGCGATTGACATGATGTCCTTCATACTTCTCGAGCTTCGCGTAGATGACGTCAGGATTCTTCCCTTTCAGGTCAGCCAGTGAACGAATGCCAATATTGTGCAAATCTTCAGCGACTGCCGGTCCAACGTTAGGCAACTTGAGAAGTGGATCTTTCTTTTTTAGAGTTGTTGTTTTTCCCATAGCTCGTGGAAACGGCCTCGTTTGGCGTAGAGTTCGTCAAATGAGCCCTGCTCTATTATCTTCCCTTTTTCTATCACTAGAATTTTGTCCATAAGTTTGATCGTCGTTAGGCGATGAGCGATAACAATGGCAGTGACATTCTGGAAAAATTCATGCAGTGAATCCTGAATCTTCTTCTCACTTTCAATATCTAAGTGTGACGTGGCTTCATCCATAAGAAGGATGTCAGGCTCTTTGAATATCGCACGCGCGATACCGAGACGCTGACGCTCACCACCTGAGAGCTTCACACCCTTCTCTCCAATAAGAGTATTTACTCCATCTTTCAATTTTGAAACAAAATCCTTCACATGAGAAATTTGCAAAGTTTCATCGAACAACTTTTTGTCGTGGGCTTCTTCTGGTCTAACAATGGTAATATTTTCTTTCAATGATTGATTGAAAACTTCTGTGTCCTGCAAAACAACAGAAACACGCGCGAGATACTCTTCAGTCTTAATAGTGCTAATCAGAGTGTCATCAATTTTGATTTCACCATCTGCGTGAATGCGCTCTTTCAAAAGAAGTTTGAACAAAGTTGATTTACCTGCACCAGAAGTACCTACAATACCAATCTTTTCTCCTCTTTTGACCTCAAAGCTGACATTCTTCAAAACGTCATCCTCGTCATAAGAAAATGAAACATTTTTAACAATAAGTTTTTGCCAATCTTTGGGAAAGCTGTTTACCTCTTCACTATTTATAAGCGGTATATCGTGGAACGAATCTCTCATGCGAGCTATACGCTGTTTTGAAACCACAATATCCTGACTGACGTTCGAAAGTTCTTTCACAGAATCCCACAAACGATTGAAATAATTGTAAAACAGTATCAAAAACCCTATTTCATATTTCCCTTCTGTTATTTGGAAAGAAATAAATACAACAGTGGCAATCATAAAGAAGTTGCCGTAGAGAGAAAGGGTTGAGAAGCGAATCTGAAATTTATCAATGCGCACTTTGATCCTTGCGTACTTTTCATCCAATGCTTGTTTCGCATGTCCAAGCAATGTCTTCCAAATATTTAGAACCTTCACAGTGCGAATGTTTCCAATCGCCTCAAAGAATGTTCCGCTCACCATTTCATCACTGGCATTAACCATTTGAGAAGCGCGTACGGCAGGTCGCAACATCCGAATCGAAATGATACTAAATGTAGATATGAAAATGAGGCACAGTATGGCTATTGTCGCATCATAGTGCGCTAGTATGAAAATCATACCTATGAAATTTATCACAATCTCAATGATATTTTCTATCCATGTTCGCAAAATTGTATTAACACCCTCAGCTCCGTTTTCAATTCTTTTAAATTTATTTCCAGCATTTTCTGACTCATGCCACGAACTATCTCTTGCAAAAAGAGCACGTAAATATTTCAACTCAACTTTATTTTTTGTTGCCTCAGATAATCTGAAAATGATTATTTTGGAATAGTATTGTGTTACAACTCGTATCAGTGCCGCGACGAGCCACAGAATTCCAATTAGAACAACAAAGGAGAACGGGTGCGGTTTTGCGCCAGAGAGTACATCAACTATGATACTCAACGCTATGGCATAGTAGAGCGAACTGACATCACTTACGACACGTAATCCTGTCCCCCACCAGAATTGCTTTTTGTTGGGCCCTATATACTCATACAAGTCACGAATGAGTCTCCTGAGTGGATAATTTATTTTTGGTTCATTTGAATCAATTTTCATAAAATCTATTTCCAAAAAAGAAGTTTCTTAAAATCCTGCTTGAATGCTTCGTCGTGTTTTAGTTCGAGAAAAATTGATCTGAGGACTTGATGACGAAAGGTTGGCTCGAGTGCATGGTCAATAAAATCATCAAGGGAGAGGAGAGAAACGGAAATTTTTTCTCCACCGTCGTCCTTTGGCTCTGAAGTTTTCTTGCAGTTTCGTGCAATAAAAAGATATGTGTCGAGGGTGATAGTGCCGTGTGTTTTCAAAACTTTCCATAATTCCCAATCATCGCTTTCGTATCCGGTTTCTTCCATAAGCTCTGCTTTTGAGCGCTCGAGAGCGTCATCGTCGAAACCCTCGAATGTCCCCGCCGGCATCGAAAGAAGCTCTTTTTCCCATCCCGGTTGAATTTCTGTTTCTGCAATAATCTTGTCTTCAGTTGCTGCAAAAACCATCGTTCCCGGAACACGAATAATTTGTTCAAAGAGTGTGTTTGTTCCGTCGAAAATCTCTTGCTGCCATTGGTACACTCGGACAAACTTACCTTCAAAAACCATTTGGGCATGTGGCGGGATTGTGGTGTGCATATTATTTTTCTTCTTCGAAGTAGAGCGAACAGGAATTCATACAAAATCGCTCACCTGTCGTTTCACTTGGCCCGTCATTGAATTTATGGCCCAAATGAGCTCCGCAATGTCCACAAGTCACTTCTGTTCGCGCCATACCATGGCTTGAGTCCTCGGTGTACGCAACAGCTCCGGGAAGTGCTTTGTCAAAAGACGGCCAACCTGTGCCCGAATCAAATTTCGTATCAGAAGCAAAAAGAGGTGTGCCACATACTTTGCACACATAGGAGCCTTTCTCATGATTGTCAACATATGCGCCAGTAAACGGGGCTTCAGTTCCCTTCTCCTGAGTCACACGGTATTCTTCTTCCGTTAGTTTTTTCTTTAATTCTTCTTTATCGTTTGGATTCATAATTTCAGTTTACACTTCTACGAGTGTCACCGCAACTTGCGGAAACCATTCCTTCGAGAAATTATTGAATATCGGATTCGCTTTACTCACAGTGATTTCCATTTTTCCCTCCTGCAAAAACGTATCCTGAAGATAGTTTTTTGCAATATAATCCTTCACATAGTCAGCAATGATCAACTCCTGTCGTACAAAATCTCTACACTCGTCAAACACTTTCTTGATAGTCTCCTCGACAAGTCCGTAGTGCGTACAAGCGAAGACGCATGTTGCTCCGTCTATCTTTTTCTCTCTTGCCTGATACATCGCATCAAGATATGTGTCGACTTCCCCGCCGTGTTCAATATAGCTTGCCAGAAGTGGGAGCTCGATTTGAGATATTTCTGCGTCGGTAAATCGTGCGTGGATAGATTCCGGATACACTAATGAGCGGATCGTGCGCGGAGTTCCCAAGATAACATACTTATCATTTTGCGGAAGTGAATCTACTGTGGCTTGCACGATTCCCAAGAGATGACGCCCGGGATATGTTTTTTTAACCCATTCATGTAAGTAACCAAAGAGGGTCGAACTCACTGTGTTGCAGGCAATGACGACGAGAGTGCAGTTTTTGGTTTCAAAGAGATACCGGAGAGCCTTTTCTGTAATGCTTTTCAATTCATCTATCTCCTTGCTTCCAAAAGGAAGATTTTTCTCATCACCGAAAAAAACATAGTCGTAGTCAGGGAGCATGCACGCAAGCTCCCGCATGACAGTGAGTCCACCGAGTCCAGAATCGTAGATACCGATTTTCCCATTCATTTGCACGTCGCTATTATAACAAAAAACGCCTCTACCGTCTGGTGGGGCGCTTTTTGTTTCTTTCACGTCTACTTACTTCCCTTCGTGCATCGTACAACCGTCTTTGCATCCTGTGCACATATCGCATTTCATTCCTCTTTTCATTTCAGGTCCAGAACAAACTCCCCCTGCGCATGTGCCACATCCGTCGCACTTCATGCCATGACCATGAGTCCCATCTTTACACACCATACATGTGCCACCGCATTTGCACATACCAGCAACTGAATATTTGCCTCCTCCCAAAAACATAAGTCCAAACATTGAGCCGAGAAGCATCAAATCGATTTCGCCCATATTGAAAGGCATCTTTGACTTTACCAAAATTATTGCAAATATCATTACGAGAGCAAGAATTGACGCTGCTTTGCGCGTAAAGAGTCCAAATATGAGCATCGCTCCACCGACTGTCTCCACAATAGCGACCAACCAAGCGAAAAATGCTGCCAAGCCTAGCGATCCAAAAAACATAATAGTCGCATCCATGTCAGAGAATTTACCTATACCGTGTATCAAAAATATAATACCGGCAGTAAGACGAATAATAAGGAGACCGACAGACTTGTTACAGCAAAAACATTTGCCACACCCTTTTCCCATACATGTTCCGTTCATCATAAAATAAATATTGCTAGATTGTTAATAATTCAATTATACCACTTTTCATTATTGTCGTTAAGAAAGGTTTAAAACCTTGTAAACTAAACGAATTAGAGGGTCAGCGTCTGGTCCATAGACAAGTGAACCTCCAAGAGCCCCCGTAATGGTTACAAAAAATAGGACGAGGGTTGCACCGAAGACCATAAATCCGCGAGATAGGAGAAGCCTCAATACTCTGGGAACAAAATCAGGAACATAGCGAAGGAGTATTTTTCCAACGACAGTTTCTGGATATTCCTGTCGCAAACGAATCAAATACAGGACACCAAGGACACACGCTGACACAATAGCTCCTCCTGCAAAAAATGCATGATACGCAACAACGAGTCCCATAGGCCCGTTTTCAATACCTTCTCCCGCAACACTTCCTGAAATATAAGTAGGAACACTCATAACTGCGCCTGCTGTGAGCAGAAAAAGTTTAATATAAAAATAACCTTTACCAACTTTCTTCTCAAATGGAAGAATTTCCAAAATAGCATAAAAGGTGAAAAGTGCTATCGGGAAGTGAACAAACATTGGGTGTAAATCCATATATGAAGTATATCACTTCTTCTCTTTCCTATCGACTTTCTGCTATACTCCTATATATGAATATGAACTTCAAAGAACTTTTCGATAAAAATGGAATTACAAATAAACTGAAAGCTATCGGTAAGGCAAACCAAACCAAGATGGAGGACAAAACCTATCAACCACACGTGTCCCCTCTCACACCCCAAATTGTCATTTTCTTAATGAGTGAATACCCAGACGCACTCGTTACGTTTTGCAAGGAAAGGCAGATTACCACAGAAGAAGCGCGTCGCCGTGTGGAGTCAGAAGTAGATTTTGATTTTATGGAAAAGATTTTACCAGCACTTCTACACGATATTCCCGTTGATGAAATTTCGAAACGTGTGTATGACAAACTGCTAGACAAAGCCGGTATTTCAAACGAGCACTTGGAAGAAGCGAGAGTAATTCTCGAACATGCCGGTGAGAAACGGCTCCAAAAAATGTTTTAATAAAAAAATCCCACCAACTGGTGGGATTTTTTTAAAAAGACTAGTAGCTTCGGTGGTTACCTCCGCCAAAACCTCCTCGAGGTGCACGATTTGCGCCTTCCTCTTTTGGACGAGCAACAGAAACGTTGATAGCACGTCCATCAAGCTCCTTTCCGTCAAACATGCTGATTGCATTTTGAGCAGTTGCCTCGTCAGCCATTTCAACGAAACCGAAGCCTCGTGAACGACCTGTCATCTTGTCCATAACCACTGATGCAGTGAGGACTTCGCCTGCCTGCGCAAAGTGATTGCGGAGTGAATCATCAGTTGTCGCATATGCGAGTGAACCGATATAGAGTTTATTATTCATGTGAATGTAAACAAAATAAAATAATGAGTCGACCGTATTTTGACGCGAACCAAGTTACCTACGGCCCTACAAAAATACAATTATATTGTAACAAAATAGACTGCTGTAAGTAAAGAATGTCTTATTTGTGGCAGAGGTGGTGGAATTTGAATCCTCAAAAGCTTCGACACTTTATGGCATTTCTCAGACATAAAACAAAGCAGAGGGTACGGGATTCGAACCCGTGAAGGCTTTCACCTTGCTACCTTTCCAAGGTAGTGCACTAGACCACTATGCGAACCCTCTGCCTTACTTTATGTCAAATACCGATAGAGTAAGCATTGATAAACAAAAATAACAGTGAAGCTCCTGGCGTTGCTTATACTATCATTTTTGAAAGCTGTATCAAATCTATTTTACAAGAAGAGCTTTGACGCGGGCTTCTACTGGCGGATGAGTCGCAAATAAACTTCGAATATTTTTCCCACCAAAAGGATTAGCAATGAAAAGATGTGCGGTAGCTTGATGCGCTTTCTGCATCGGACGATTGTACGTATGAATCTTTCCAAGCGCACTCGCGAGCCCCTCAGGGTATCGAGTGAGTAGAGCACCGCTTGCATCTGCAAGAAATTCTCGCTTGCGGGATATCGAAAGCTGAATAAGCATCGCAAATATTGGCGCAAGTATCGCAAGGGCAATACCCACTATCATGAGTATATTGCCAGCCTTAGAATCATTGTCTCTCCCCCCTCCAAAAATTTGTGACCGCAAAAATATATCTGCAATGAGCGATATGAACCCTGCAAGAATGACTGCGACCGTAGAAACGAGTATATCTTTGTTCCCGATATGGGAGAGCTCATGTGCAGCGACACCCTCAAGCTCAGCTCGGTCGAGGAGTTGCAAAATACCAGTTGTAAATGCAACTGCTGCATGCTCTTTATTCCTTCCTGTTGCAAATGCATTTGGTGCTGGATCATTGATCACATAGACTTTTGGTTTGGGTAGGCCTGCAGTAATAGACAGATTTTCAATGATGCGATGAAGCTCGGGATATTCAGCCTCGCTTGCGGGTTTTGCACCAGAGACACGAAGTGCGATCTTGGCACTATTCCAATAAGAATACAGATTCATAAAAAGCGCAAAAGCAAAGAAAAAATATAAAATATTTGGATTGCCATATATCTGCGAGAAAATGAATCCGATTCCAACGATCATCACCAAAAACGTGGTCATGAGTAGCCACGTCCGGCGGACATTTTTATCTTGTTGTGTGTAGAGAGTTGCCATGGGTTAGGTTATAGGTTACAAAAAACTAATCAGTGAATCCGAAATATTCAAGATTTGCCTGGTTGGATGTCGAAATCTCATACAGATACCCACCCTGCTCAATTACATAGTAGTGCCCTGCCCCGAATTCACCACCAAGGGTCCAGTGTTCAAACGTATTTCCCCCGACAGTTACATTGCCAACATATTGTTTTGCGTCAAGGAAAATTCTCCAATCAGAAACAGAATCAGGAACCTTCACTGTCATGCTCGCACTGTTGCCTTTTATCTCATAAATCATAGTCGGATACTTTCCGCCTTGAGATGACTCTGTTGTAATAGCTCCAGGTATGTCTACATAAAAATCATACTTTGTATTTTCGTAAGCATTTTCTTCTATTTGAGCGGGCTGTGTTGTCTCATTAACTGCTTTAGTCTCACTGTCCTTCATAACAATACCACTACTTTCCATATCGATATTGCCATCCATCTCTTTGTCATTGTCTATCAATTTCCACACACCAATAGCTGCAAGGATAACTATGATAATGAGGAGCACTGTATTTAGTTTTGAATTGTTATTTTGCATATAAAATAATTATTATTAATTTTCTCCTTCCATTGTAAATTTGAGCGTCGAAAGATTTGCATAGTGTGGCGTAGCTTGGTTTGCACCTGAGGTTTTCACAAGTACACTTATGTTTTCAAATCCACTTTTGTGAAAATACGTATTGCCTCCGTATGAACATGTGGAATATGTATAGACACCAAATTTCTTTTCCGTAGTCGGATAATCAAGGTCGATACAACCAAATGATCCTTGGCTCGCCGTCGAATAACTTATAGTGTCTGTGCCGAGAGATCCAGAAAAGATGAGCGTAGTTGGCATACTTCCGTAGGAGATGATGGGATTTCCTACCGCATCAAGAGTAAAGAATGCAGGGCCCGTCTGGGGATATTGATACGTTTTGACAACAGGCTTTGTCTCCGTTACCGTTTTTACCTCGTCTTCATCAGTGTCATCTGTCTCCGTGATCAATACATCTTCCATATCATCGTCTACTATATCTCTATCATTATCAACGAGTTTCCACACGCAAATCGCTGCGAGGATAATGAGGATTATCAATAAAACTGTATTTAATTTTGAATTGTTGTTTTGCATTGGTTTATTGAATAATAACTGGAATCAAAATTGACTTATCATACTGAGGCTCTCCAGATGCATTGTCGTTGTGAATCTCTATATATGCAGGACCAAGAGGTAGACCAGTGAAGTCGAGCGTCCCTTCAAATGAAACCGGTTCTGCAGTCATCCAGTCCGTCGTCGCGTTGCCATGGCTCGCGCGAAGCAGGTTTTTGTCCTTATCTAAAATATTGAGAAGTACATTTGCTTCAAAGAAATACGCGCCTTTTATGGCTCCGGTAACATTTTTATCTTGTTGTGTGTAGAGAGTTGCCATGGGTTAGGTTATAGGTTACAAAAAACTAATCAGTGAATCCGAAATATTCAAGATTTGCCTGGTTGGATGTCGAAATCTCATACAGATACCCACCCTGCTCAATTACATAGTAGTGCCCTGCCCCGAATTCACCACCAAGGGTCCAGTGTTCAAACGTATTTCCCCCGACAGTTACATTGCCAACATATTGTTTTGCGTCAAGGAAAATTCTCCAATCAGAAACAGAATCAGGAACCTTCACTGTCATGCTCGCACTGTTGCCTTTTATCTCATAAATCATAGTCGGATACTTTCCGCCTTGAGATGACTCTGTTGTAATAGCTCCAGGTATGTCTACATAAAAATCATACTTTGTATTTTCGTAAGCATTTTCTTCTATTTGAGCGGGCTGTGTTGTCTCATTAACTGCTTTAGTCTCACTGTCCTTCATAACAATACCACTACTTTCCATATCGATATTGCCATCCATCTCTTTGTCATTGTCTATCAATTTCCACACACCAATAGCTGCAAGGATAACTATGATAATGAGGAGCACTGTATTTAGTTTTGAATTGTTATTTTGCATAGTTGTTTCTTCCATAATTTTTTACTTATTAAACACAAACCGATCCACCTTCAGGAAATTTAAATATAACATCGTCTCCAATTTTTAAACCGTTCGCATGATTCTGACACCATCCCATGTCGGCGGTAAGCCAACGAAACTGCATAATTTCCGCACGATCCAACAAAAACAATACTATCGCAATACAGACTTAAATGATAAAGAATCTTGAAGTCCTATTCATTAGAATTTCACTTCAACCGGCTTTGATTCGACACCATCGTCTGGAATATCGAAGAATTCCATATTTTTGAAGTTAAAAATATTCGCGAACACATTTCCCGGAAACATTTCAATTTTGGTATTCAAATCACGCACGTTTGTGTTGTAGAAACGACGTGCTGCTTGAATCTTGTTTTCTGTATCAGAGAGTTCTCGCTGGAGTTCTAGGAAATTGGTATTTGCTTTGAGATCAGGATACGCTTCTGCAATACCAAAGAGTCCTGTAATTGCTTGTCCGAGAACTGCTTCAGTCTGGGCATGCTCGCCTGCTGTTCGTGCCCCCATCGCCGCTGCGCGGGCTTGGGTAACTTTTTCAAACACCGACGACTCATGTGTTGCATAGCCTTTAACAGCACTGACAAGGTTTGGGATGAGGTCATAACGACGCTTGAGCTGGACTTCAATATCAGCCCACGCTTCCTTGGTGCGGTTCACAAGGCGTATAAAGCTGTTGTACATGCCGATTCCTATAATAACGAGGACGGCTATGCTGATAATAATGATAAGTAGTGTAGACATATGTTTTTGAGAGGCTAGGCACTAGGCTTTAGGGACTAGCAAATTAAATATAGAATAATTGCGACTCTCTTAGTATAGCAGATTCTGACCTTTATTTCCTTGACCCAAAACACCAAATATGGCATAAATGATTGAAATAAAATTACCTACACGGAGCCCTCAAGCAGAACACTTAATTAGTTGTTAATACTCTCCCCAT
>CAZSFR010000020.1:12114-16080 GCA_964606295.1 uncultured Candidatus Saccharibacteria bacterium | reverse complement strand
ATGTACTCATATTTATCATTTTAGAGTGTTCTGCTTCAAAGGTAAATCTCCAATTTAAATACTATGAAAAATATTTTCCCACTAACAATTGTTGTATTACTTTTTACAACTTTATCTGCTTCAGCGCAAACTGCAGAATTAGACTCAACAAAGGTTGCTCTATCCATTTCTGTGGATCAAATTACTATCTTTCCAAACCCAACAACGGGAATTATGTTCCTGAGCAATGAAGCACACTACAAAGTGCTCAGCATCGTAGGAAAACCGTTAGCCGAAAGCTACGGAAAGGAAATTGATTTAACCAGATTTGAAAATGGTTATTACTTCCTTGAAATAACAAGGAACGGCAAAACAGTCACGAAAAAAATAGTCAAAAAATAATTTTCTATCACTAAACGCACAAAGAAGTCCTATGGATTTCCGAGTGCGTTTTTTTTATTTTATAACAAAAAATCCCCGTTCGGGGACTTTTCTCAGAAATTATTTTCTGCTCTTGGCTATCTCTTCAGCTACGTTGGTTGGCACGATATCGTAGCGGAGGAATTCCATTGTGAATCCTGCACGACCTTCTGTCATTGAGCGAAGCGATGTCATGTAACCGAACATTTCTGAAAGTGGCACAACGGCTTTGACAACCTTGTTCATACCGCGGTCTTCCATTCCTTCGATCAATCCGCGCTTACTGGAGAGGTTGCCTGTGACGTCTCCCATGAACTTCTCAGGGGTGACCACTTCCACCTTCATCATCGGTTCGAGAACGACAGGCTTTGCCATACGACACGCTTCTTGGATTGCCATTGATGCTGCGATTTTGAAAGCCATTTCGTTGGAGTCGACATCGTGGTAACTTCCGTCCCAGAGATCAACTGATACGTCCACCATTTTGAATCCTGCGACAACTCCCCTGTCGAGTCCTTCACGGAATCCTTTTTCACAAGGAGCGATGTATTCCTGAGGAATGGCACCTCCTTTGATAGTGTTGACGAATTCGAAGTGAGCTTCGCGCTTTGTATTCTTCGGTACATCATCTGGGTCTACTGTCATATCCATCGGCTTGATCTTGATCTTGACGTGACCGTAGTTACCGCGACCTCCTGTCTGCTTGATGTATTTGCCTTCAGCATCTGCTGGCTGAGTGATCGTCTCACGATACGCAACCTGTGGCTTACCGACATTCGTTTCAACAGTAAATTCGCGTCGCATGCGGTCAACGATGATTTCGAGGTGCAATTCTCCCATGCCGGCGATGATTGTTTCGTTTGTTTCAGGGTCAGTCGACACGCGGAATGTTGGGTCTTCCTGTGCGAGGCGGTTGAGAGCTGTACCCATTTTTTCTTGGTCAGCCTTTGTTTTCGGTTCGACACGGAGTGAGATAACTGGCTCAGGAAAAACGATACGGTCGAGCTCGATTGGAGATGCTTCATCGCAGAGTGTATCTGAGGTGATAGTATCTTTGAGTCCGACAGCTGCAGCAATTTCTCCAGCGAAAACTTTTTTCACTTCTTCTCGCTCGTTGGCATGCATACGAAGGATACGGCCGATGCGCTCTTTGTTGCGTGTGCGAGGGTTGTAAACATATGAACCTGATTCGAGGGTTCCTGAATAGACACGGAAGAAAATCAACTGTCCGACAAATGGGTCAGTCGCCACTTTGAACGCAAGTGCAGAGAATGGCTGTGTGTCGGACGCAGGTCGGTCAATCGGCTCATCGTTGTCTGGATTGATACCTGTGATGGCTGGAATATCGAGTGGTGACGGAAGGTAATCGACAACGGCATCGAGTATGATCTGCACGCCTTTGTTCTTCAGCGCACTCCCTGCGAAGACGGGGAAAATCGCGTTCGCGATGACAGCCTTGCGGAGTGTCGCCTTCAAAACCTCAAGTGATGGCTCATTGCCTTCGAGATAATCGTTCATCAATTTCTCGTCATTTGAAACGATACCTTCTACTAATTCTGCGCGATACTTCTCAACATCTGCTTTCATGTCTTCTGGTACGTCGCCCTCCACAATCTCGATTCCCATTTCACCTTCGAAGCGGAATGATTTACGTGTTAGCAAGTCAACGATACCTTCGAACTTCTCTTCGAGTCCGATAGGAAGTTGCATACGAACAGCAGACTTCGAAAGTCTCTCAAGTATTGTTTTGTATGAATGTTCAAATGATGCTCCTGTGCGATCGAGTTTGTTGATGAAACAAATACGAGGCACGTTTGCTTCGTCAGCGTAGCGCCAGTTTGTTTCTGATTGTGGCTCGACACCCGCAACACCGTCGAAGACAACGACTGCGCCGTCGAGCACGCGAAGTGACCGCTTCACTTCCACAGTGAAGTCGATGTGTCCCGGGGTGTCGATAATATTGAAACGATGCTTCTTGTTCTTGTCCGTCGCTGCGTAAGTCGGTGTCCAGAAGCAGGTGATAGCGGCAGACGTGATCGTAATACCGCGCTCCTTTTCCTGTTCCATCCAGTCAGTTGTCGCTGCGCCATCATGAACTTCTCCGATTTTGTGTGAGACGCCCGTATAGTAAAGAACACGCTCTGATGTCGTGGTTTTCCCTGCGTCGATATGGGCGATAATTCCGAAGTTTCGGACTTTCTCGAGTGGATAGTCTCTGTTCATAAATTGTATCTTTGGGCGCCTGCGTGAATGCGAGCATTATAGATAATGAGAAATAAAAATAGCGACCTGTTAAGTCGCTCATATAATATATTATTTTGGTTTTTTTGCAAGATTTCTACAGCCCATACTCCCACCGCCTGAAAGCAGGAGGCTTTTGTTGCTCATCGCTATAAAGCTTCATACGCTCCAGGTCTAAGAAGTAAACAAGTCCGTTATCACATAGAATGAGACCCTCGTCTATTTTTGTCTCTAAAAGGACCTTTGCAAACCACCACTGAAGACATTTTCTCATCAAATACTTTGTAAAGATGAGATTTTTTTCATGCAACGTCTCTTTTTCATCTTTTATTCTTGGCGAATCTTGCGTAAGAAGGTTGTTGAGCATCTCGCCTATATACTTGACCTCTAATGCTGATTCGCTGTTTTTTGTAATTGTGAGAGCGGTCAGATCAATCGGATCACCCTTTGCCAAATCACCTTTCGCGGCACTGTATTCGCTTCTTCCTCTTGTGTAGACATCAACACCAAGTCTGTCGCACATCAAGATAAAATCATTATGTTTCAACATTGCTAAAAATTTGAATAACTATACCCCGAGCGAGAGTTTGTTGCAAATAAAGCCCTAGACGAGCGTGCTTTTTTTCTTCCAGATCCTATGCTGGTAGATGCCGAGCACGAGGATGGTGTTTGCGACGAGAATATAGATGCTAAATCCGTACTCAGTTATAGCCCAGTTCGTTATGACAAAAAGATTCACAATATGCCCGATACCAGGGAGAAGATATATAAAAGCTGATTCACTTTCAGGATGCTTCCATGCCTTTACAATGGTCGGAATACTTGCAAAAAGATCTGCGACGAGAGCAAAAACAAATGCGAGTATAGGAACATCAATGATGAGCCAGAGAACAAGTGCGACCACTGAAAAGATTCCGCACAGATAATCAAAAGCTTTTAGTTTCCAATAGCCCTGCTTTATGATGAAAGAAAATAAAAGAACAACAAAGGGACTGAACCCTGCCATAAAGACTGGAACGAGTGACCAGCGTGCACCTTCTCCTAATGCGATTGCAACACCTATCATAGGTGCAAGTGACCAAAGGAAAAAACTCACGCGGTTGGGCCGAGCTGTGCCTCGGTACATGTCGCGGATATATAAGATGGTACCAACAAGTCCGAGCGGGATGGAGATGAGGGTCAGATATGCGGGAAGCATGGAAATATTATAACAAGAAAACTCTTCGTTGGGAGTTTTTGCGAATTCAAATATGTATTACCAAGCAAAATGAGGAACTCCGACTCTACAGTTTCTATTTCATGAAACTAAGATCTGGATGCTCCATT
>CAZSFR010000020.1:0-12014 GCA_964606295.1 uncultured Candidatus Saccharibacteria bacterium | reverse complement strand
GTACTGATATAAAAAAAGTCCCGAATGGGACTCTTTTTCTACCAAGCAAAATGGGGAACTCCGACTCTACAGTTTCTATTTCATGAAACTAAGATCTGGATGCTCCATTTTGTACTGATATAAAAAAAGTCCCGAATGGGACTCTTTTTCTACCAAGCAAAATGGGCAAATGCTTTGTTTGCTTCTGCCATGCGGTGAGTGTCGTCTTTCTTCTTCACAGCTGAGCCTTCGTTCTTTGAAGCATTGATGATCTCGTCTGCGAGACACTTGTCCATAGTCTGACCTTTCTTTGCACGAGCTGCATCGATGATCCATCGGAATGCGAGAGCCATACGTCGTTCAGGGCGAACTTCACGAGGCACTTGGTAGTTGGCTCCACCAATACGGCGTGAGCGAACTTCGAGTGTTGGACCAGCATTCCTAATTGCTGTCTCAAATACCTCAAGAGGATTTTCACTGCCTGTCTTTTCTTTGACGATATCCAAGGCACCATACACTACTTTTTCAGCAGCGTTCTTCTTTCCATCCCACATAATGTAGTTGATGAATTTTGCGAGCTTTTCAGAGTCGTAGACTCGGTCAGCGTCTGGGTGATGTCGGTTTTTTACTTTGCGTCTCATAGTTGATACTCAATATTATTATTTTGCTTTTGGACGTTTCGCGCCATAAAGCGATCGTGACTGTCGGCGCTTCTCTATACCTGATGTATCGAGAACGCCACGAACAATGTGATAACGAACTCCGATCAAGTCTTTCACACGGCCACCACGAAGCATGACAACAGAGTGTTCTTGGAGGTTGTGTCCTTCTCCGGGAATATATGCAGTCACTTCCATACCGTTCGTAAGGCGGACACGGGCGATTTTTCGGAGAGCAGAGTTCGGCTTCTTCGGGGTTGTTGTCGTGACTTTCGTGCAGACACCTCGTTTGAATGGAGAGTTGTAGAAAACGGGTCGGTTTTTGATAGAGTTAAAACCACGACCGAGAGCTGTCGTGCGAGATTTCTTTATTACTTTTTTGCGTCCTTTTCGGACGAGTTGTGAAATACGTGCCATAAAAAATAAATCGTAAAACCGCCAATAAACTGACGAGCTTTACGCGAGCTACTTTACTATATTAATCTAATTTTTGCAAGGAAGGTGCGGAGAGATACAGGAAAATACAGTGAAAACACTCAAGAGCGCTTAGGAAACAGGGATATCGCCACTATCTGGGGGAGCATCGCCCTCTCCACCTGCGTCCTCACCGTCATCTTGTGGAAGAGGTGGATCGTCTTCGCTATCTGTTGGTGGCAATACCTCATCGTCTGGAGAAACAACAGGCTCCTCCGGTGGTGGCACATCGCCATCTCCTTCATCTGGCGGAGTGACGTCGCCACCATCACCTACTGGAGCATCAGCATCTCCCCCGCCTGCATTTCCTCCATTGTTATTGAGTATTTGTAATAGGTCGTTTTTGTCGATACACACATCTTCAACACACAACTCTTCGACAGTCACACGTTTTGCAAAAATATTTTGTATTCCGTTCGCAGTATCAGCAAACCAAGCAATAAGTTTATTCGCTAGTGAATTTTCATTTTCAAGATCAAGTGATGAAATGTCTTGCACAGCAATATCAAGTTCCTGAATTGCCTTAATCATTTCCCACGTGCTTGGTATTTCAACAGTATAGAAACCATTACCACCCATTTTTACAAGCTCTGGATATGTTTCCATAACTTCCTGTGCCACAACTCCAACCATATGATCTCCAGATGCCCTTACGTCATATTCACGAATATCAAATCCTCGAAAATAAGGGAGGAATTCACCAGCATTTTCTATATTTTCCTTGAGCCTTTCGTCGGAAGAACAAGTAACTGTCACGGACCCTGCCTCAGGGTTGTATAGACAGGCTCCGTCAGAGTCAGTGAGAGCAAAGATGTCTGTATCAGCACCAGTATTTTCAACATCAAGAAGATAGTCGGGAGAAATATCTCCAATACCCACCTTTCCACCAGTCTCTATTCTCAATCTTTCTGTTATTGCTGCACCAGATGGTTTAGTGAAAAATGCTAAGTCTCCAGTTTCAGATCCGGCTGTGTTTGTGAGACTTACTATATCTATTGCCGCACGCGCAATACGACGAGTACCGTTTGCAGCCGTGAAAACAAAACCACTCGTTGTGTCAAATAAATACGCTTGCGAACCTGCAATGGAGTTGGAGTTGTCGACATCAAATACTGTTTGAGGTGTCACGTTTCCACCAGCACTGGTTGTTCTATAAATCCCAGATGTTGTTCCTACGCTCAACGCACCCGTTCCTGATGAGCCAATAATAATACCACCAGAAGTTGTAACTGTTGTAACAGCATCTATTGAACCACTTGAACTGACTTGAAACTGTGAAGTTGCACCGACAGAAAATAGAGAGTTTGGTGTTCCATCACCCCCGACATTTACGTTTCCAGATGAGTCAATAATAAATCGATCACTTGTACCAAGTGCTGTTGTTGAAATCTTGAAACTATCGCTGTCTGAGTCATCTATTCCCATCGTGAAAGATGGCGTACCGTCGACGAGTTCAAATTTGATATACGGATCGACATCTGCTCCAATAGCAGAGATTGCAATTCCAGTGTTTGTGATTGACTGAATATTCAACAGATCATCTGGTGTGGTATCGCCTATGCCCACATTTCCATCTGCCAAAATAATCATGCGCGATGTAAGTGTCGTGGAATTGTTTGGAGTTGTTCGGAACAAAAGCTGTGACCCATATCCAGCATCATCAAACGTTTCCTCGGCAACAACACGTATACCTGCTGTCGATGAAGATGCAAAACCAGTTGCCCCATATCCTTGCCCTGCGAATTCTGCAAGAATATCGGTGGCGATAGATGCAGTCGGCAATGCTTCAGTACCATTTGCACTTCTACCAGCAAAAACTGGCTTTCTTCCATTATATCCTGTAGCAATTATTTCAATATTTTGTGTTGCAGAAACAGCTTCGAACTCAAAGTCTGGCGTTGTAGTACCAATACCGAGCCTCCCTCCAAATGTAAGACGCATTTTTTCAGTAAGAGATTGAAGTGTTGTTCCCGATACCCCGACATCAGGTGTTGAAAATATGACATCTCCACCAACACCAACTCCTGTTGCTTTTCCAGAAGCGATAGTAAAGTCTGCACCTGCAATATCTGTACCAGACCCACCTGTTGCATTGAAAACTATGTCAGATGGCCCTGTACTAATTACTCCTTCACCAAAATATGCATCATTAATAGGTGATGTTTCAGAGCCAACAACAAACTGATTACTCGCGCGAATCTGTGTGAGGTACCCAAGAGCTATAGAGTCCGAAAGTGTTGGTGTTGATGAAATAAGGTCTGAGTACGCTCCAATAAAAGTATTCCGAGAACCCGTTGTTACACTTGCTCCAGCAAGCGCTCCGAGTGCGGTATTGTGGGTTGCAATTGCATCATTAAGACCACCATAAAGTGCTTGGTATCCAATTCCAGTATTATATGTTCCACTACCTTGGGCTTGAAAAGCGCTTGTTCCTACGGCGGTATTGAAGTCTCCGGAAATATTTCTCTGTAGAGCAAGACGTCCGATAGCCACATTTGCATCTCCAGTTGAGTTATTAACCAGCGAATTTACTCCAATTGCTGTATTATCGACGCCATCCGTGTTTGATGTAAGTGCTTGATATCCTATACCGACATTATCGTCTCCGGTAGTAAGCGCATCCACAGCAAGACTACCGAGCGCGGTATTTCTCAAAGCAGAACCGGTGGTGAGAGTGAAATTGCCCGCTGAACGACCAATAAAGATATTATCTGTTCCGTACGCATGTATGAAACGTGAACTGTTCACATAAATAATTCCTTCGCTTGAGCTCGTGGTTGGCAAATTTATTTCATCAACCGAAAGAATATCAGTTGTGTCATCATAAAGAAAATTCGTATTATCTTCTGCAAGAAGTCCATTTGTATCAACGAAAAGTACAGAAAGGTCATCTCCAGACCCCACTTCATCCCCGATATTCATCGGTATAACAGAACACTCTACATCTCCTGGTCCACATGTCGGATCAAGAGTCTCACCTGGGAGATATTTTGAAGCAGGTGGCGTTGCGTACGCTGTGTATACTGCTGACACGAAAGCAACAGCAAGGACAACGACAAGTATTTGAATTGTAGAGAACCGATTTCTACGCATACTTCTATTATACCTCAAAAGACGTATCGAGATAACCTTTTTTAATTTCCGAAAGTGGAGAAGTGTATGCCCGCGTATAAGAGCCATCAGCATTTTTCCTGTCGATTGCTATTGTGTAGATTCCTTTGCGCACCAACATGTAGTATCGGCCATACTGATCCGCAACTTTGTGCGCAACCTCATTACCAGAAGGCGACATAAGTCGAACAATCGCAAAAGATATTGGCGCGCCTGACACTTTCTCAAAGATGCCACCAAACGGATGAGGCTTCCAAACGGTACTCCGGAGAACTCCCATGAGCACATACAAACCGAATATAACAATGTTCCATAAAACAGGCGAGATGAAGAGAGCCAACGCCGAAAGGGCGAAACCAATAATGAAAATAATATTTGCAACTCGCACTAAGATCGTATCGTACTTTGTGTAGAAGGATGTAAGCTTCGTTCTTGATTTCTCAAATTCATTCCAATCAAATGCGATTGGATCAAGCGGAATATTTTTTGCAATAATTTCGTTATCTTCTTTCACCTCGAACATCTCTCCGAAGTACAAATCTTTATAGAGTTCATCTTCAGTTCTGCCGGACATTTTTTCTGATGGGAATTTATAATTCGTTTTGTTTGCGACAATTTTGTACATCCCCGGTTTGGCAACGAAACCATATCGTCCATCAAAATCGGTAATGGCACTTGTTATTTCAATTCCATTTATGTCTTGCAACAACACGTACGCGGGATCAAGCGGTTGTTTTGTTATTGCATCATAAACTGTTCCCCAAGGTCTTGCTTTTCGACGCAGACCGAGCGCAGAAAGAAGTAGTGACCACAACCGAAGCGGTAAAAACAATAGTTCAGATAATGCCAAAGGATTTGCAAATAATACTGTCGCCAATGAGCCAAGCAATCCCACAATCAAACCAAACAGAGTAGCGATTTTAATCGCTAGACCGTTAGCTTCTTGTGAGTATTCAGAATTCAGCCCTCCAAAGAATTCCGCAATCGGTACGAAGGTCCCTCCTCCACCAGGCATTTCTTCCGTTGGAACTTCTTCTACCGGAATAGGATTTTCTTCATCTAACGGATTATTACATTCATCACCAATACACCCATCGGGAGAAGCTGAACAATCATCTCCGATACAAGGCTCCTCTGGCGGTTCGTCAGTAGGTCCACAGTCTGCTCCAACACATTCATCTGGTGATGGTGCGCATAAATCTGGAAACAAATCACAAAGCAAACCATTCGACTCACTCTCGTCCTCTGAACTTATACAACCTGAATCTACCGGATAATCTGTATACCCATCACCGTCATCGTCGAGTCCATTTGAACAAGCAGATAAACTACCCCAACTACCTCCATCATCCTCACTGTTATCGCTTCCACTTGAACATCCAGGATCGTTAGGGTAGTCAATCAATCCGTCAGAGTCATTGTCGTTACCGTCTTCACAATCGCTTGTTGATGATCCACCACCTCCACCACCTCCACCCGACGCTGTTCCCCAATCTGTTTTGAGGCACGCTCCAACAACATCGCAATCAAATTGTATCCACCCATACACTTCACTCCATGCGTATCCTGCAAAGTCTCCACTTTGCTCTATCTGCACCCCTCCTTCAGTTGGATCAAAATTTATCCAACCAGCATTTTCTCCCCAAGCATACCCAGAAAGATTGCCGACACCATCATTTATCACACCTGACTCGGCAGGATCGAGTTTGATCCAGCCAATATTTTCTCCAAAAATTTCTCCTGTGAGTTCTGTGTCCGTCACGAGCACGTCTTCACCGTTTGTTGTCTTCCAATTGATCTGACTTCCGTCCTCAAGAAGAATCGAATAGTGATCTGTCGCATCAATCGTGCCGGTCGTCGCGAGTGCGTAATGGGAATAGAAAAAAAATACTGCAAGAAAAGTAACGATAATTACTGCGGGGGTATTTTTTTTCATATATTTATTATTTTAAAATGCAAGACCGGTTAACAAAGTAAAGATTCCAACAACGACCGGTGTCAAATACTGCCAAACAAAAAAGACAAGTAGTATCGCGAAAACAAGTCCGTATCTTTCGAGCAATCTCTCATAGTGCGCAAATCGCTGAGGGAGAAGTACAAACAAAATTCGAGAACCATCAAGTGGTGGCACAGGCATAAGATTAAAAAATCCAAGCACAATGTTTACAAGCACAATTGTACTCAAAACAAATATGAGCGGGTCAGTCGCAACGCCAGTACCCACAACAACACGTATAATTAGTGCAAAAATTATCGCAATCGCAAAATTGGCAATGATTCCAGCGCTCGCTACCGCAAGCGTTCCCCACCTTCTGTTGCTCAAATTAGCTGGATTGTAAGGAACCGGTTTCGCCCACCCGATAACAAATCCAGATTGGGAAAGCACGAGTAATGCTGGGAGAATGACCGAACCAATTGGATCGAGGTGTTTCAGTGGATTGAGTGTTAGACGACCAGCCAGACGCGCTGTCATGTCACCAAGACGATACGCCACAGCTCCGTGAGCGACTTCATGTATGACAACAGACATGATAAGGATGGCAATATAAAAGATTGTATTGATTGCTTGCATACGATATATATTCATGGTAGCATGAAGCCCGTTATGGCAAAAGTATGTGTAATCACAGGAAACAAAAGTATCGTCGGTGGAGGCTACTCCAACCGTGTTCGTGCTACCCAATATAATCCAACAGGTAAGCGCCGACGCCATGTGAATTTCCAAAAGAAAAGAATCTACGTTCCAGAAATTGGGAAAACAGTCACAATGACTCTGTCAGCTCGTGGAATCAAAACAATCAACAAAAGAGGGGCTTACAAAACACTCATCAAAGCGGGAGTTATCAAGCAAGAGAGAAAAAAAGCAAAAACCACTTCATAAACTGAGGTGGTTTTTTGATATCTAAAAAAACTTATTAGTGAGAGGGTGGTACCTGAGTGCGAAAACCTTTGTTTTCTTTCAAACTTTCTATAATGGGAAGATTTGCAGTGCTTTCTGTTTGCTTTATCTCGGAAGTATTTTGAGTTTCTATATCAATCTCCGGCAATACACCCTCTGTCTTATCCTTTAAACTTACTTCTGTTTGTGTTTTTTCTGTGAGGTTCATGCGAATCCTTAAAACAGAGATGCCTTCGATGACGTCTGTGCATTTCAAAAATGATGCAGCAAACTCTCCTTGGACGAGCAGGCTTCGACACCCCTCGAATGCCTCACGAACCAATACCACTGGTGTCACAAGCGCATCTTCACCTGATTTGAGAAGACTCATCGTACTTTCATCAACATTATTTTCTCGTAGAATTGCTGTCTCTGTAATGATGAAAACATTCTCTGGTGACAGTGCTCCTGTGCCGTCATTTACGTTATCGAAAAGTGCATCTGCTATATTTTCTGTTTCATAGTTGCTTGCAGCGTCCTCCCCAATTGCCTTTTGTGTTTCTAGCGTCAAAATGTCTGCCACGACAGTGTCTGTTTGAAGCGACTCAACACCAAATTCGTTTTCAAAATTATCAATCTCATTCTTCGCTTCTTCGAAATGCTCCTTCGCAGTCATTTCGTCAATAAGCGTTGGATCGAGAGTTATGTCATCTTTAATCGTTCCTCCGAAATTATCTACCATATCTCCTGATGTTTTAATTATAGCGAGCGCATTTGCAACTGGTGAAATATAGTTTTCATCTGATGTCGCATTATCTATTTCTTCCAAGATTCCCTCATGTATCGAAAGTGTCGTTTCCAATTTAGATGCCAAAATAACCGCTTCGCCAGTGTCGCCGTTTTGATGCATGTTTTCTATATACACTGTTGCTTGAAGAGAGTGCTCAGTCGCTGCTGTGGCGAGTTCTGTGACCACTTCGTTTTTTAATTCTTGTGAAATTCCGTCATCACCCACCGAGAGCATAACGTGCTCGATTTCCTCGAGTCTGCGAGTTGCGAGAGTTGTTTCTACTTTTGCTTTTGTTGTAGGAGAAAAGGCAAATGCTGCGAGCACTTTTTCATTGACATCTCTTTTCATTCCATATAGTAGCTGTCCTGGAAGTGATGCGTCGGCGTTTTGTATGAAAATGGCGAGAAGCATAAGCGCAAATCCTGACGCTACAGTAGAGCGAGCTCTCATAGAAAATTTTGAAATGACAAGGTATGGGGATTCAATAGGCACAACCTTGATACTGGAAAAAAGCCTCTCCTTCAAAGCTTGCTTTTCCGCATGTGTCATGCGAATCATTTTTAATTGTTCAAAACTATTCTTCATTGTTGAATTTTATTTTTTTTTGTAGCATTATTTTTGCGCGGTTGAGTCGTACCGATACCACGTTTTCAGAAACTCCGACGATCAGTGCTATATCTTTTACTGGAAGGTCCTCAACATACCGAAGATGCATGACGTCTCTATATTCCTCTCCCAGATTTTCACTTTCCTGGAGTATGCGCTTCGCATCAAGTGATATAAGCATTGCTTTATCATCTCCCGACTCAGGATGAAGACCATTTGCAAGATACACTTCGAGTGAAACTGTTCTCCCGTAAGTACGTACATCATTGACATATATATTGTGTGCAACTTTGAAAAGAAATGCGCGAACATTGTCGATATTTTCATTCTGGCTGTATTCCCATGTTTTTAGGAATACTTCCTGAGTGAAATCAAGCGCCCTCTCTCTGTCTTTGGCACGAACTACAAAATACCGAAAGATTGCATCTGCATGCTTTTCATAGATATCCTCAAATTGTCGATTGGTTAGTCGCTCCATAGATAGGACACTTTTGGCGTATTTTTCTTACAATGTGCCAAGTAGAAAAAGTATAGCATACAAAAATCCTCGACTTCTTTGTAAGAAATGGTTGTGAGCGTTGTCATTATATATGTACGTCCCCTTTAGGACGGCGGAACATTATCAGCGGGCACCTATCATGCCCATTAAAATCTGCGAGCATTTGCTTCGCGGATTTTTGTTTTGTATATGTGATTTGTTATTTTCTTTTTACAATCTTACCATCCGTCACAAATGTCACGGTTCCTTCATCCATCGTCACAAGATAAGGAATATTTTCTTCATCTAGTCGATCTGTCGTTTCTTTGCTCGGATGGCCGTAGCGATTATCTTTGCCGGCTGAAATAATAGCAATACTCGGACTTGCTTCTGTAAGGAGGGGTGTACCTGTTGATGTTTTTGACCCATGATGTCCAACTTTCAGAATTTCAGTTCCCGAAAGATCATTTCCAAAAACAACAATTCCTTCAGTGAGTTTCGTTCCATCGCCAGTAAATAAAATAGAGATATCGCCATATACAAGTCGTCCAACGATCGAACCATCGTTTGATTCCCACATTGACACATCTCTGTCAGGAAAGAGAATTTCAAAATAAATATTTTTCTGTTGATCAAGAATTATTTTTTCTCCCTTCATTGCGAGCACGTGCGGAACATTCTCATTTACAATCGCAGCTTCAAGAGTTTTGTACAAAGACGTACCCGAACGCGTTCCTGGTTCTACGACCGCACCAACAGAAAACTTTTCTAGTAATGGAATAAATCCTGCATAATGGTCAGCATCGGGATTTGTTATCACTAAAACGTCTATTGTCTTATCACCGAAGGGCAAAAACTCAGGGAGTGCTGTTAGAAGGTTTTCGTTTGGACCACCATCAATAATCATCTGTCGACCATTTGGTGCCTCTATATATACGGAGTCTCCCTGGCCAATATCAAGAAATGATATTGTGAGTTCGTTGTTCTCGCCTAGTTTTCCACCAGAAGCAACAGTAACCTGAGACCAGATAATAACGTTTACAAAAATAAGTACAATTGGCAGAACAAAAACTTTCCTTTGCATGAAATAATTATAACAAAATACTGCGATACTGCGATACTGGGATACTGGGATCAATTATTAATACTCACTCTAGCCATTTTGCGTATTGACAAATCATACGGTCGTCGGGATTGTCAATACGATACCAATCTGTTACAATTTGACACAATATGACACTTGTAGAAGAAATTCTCACTGAATTATGGGAAAGCGAGTATGTGTACAAAGGTGTGCGAGTAAACATCTTTGGTATTCCAAAATTCACAACAAAAAGACCCTCAGTTCAAAGATCTCTGTCACGTCTTAAGCACCAAGGATTTGTCTCAAACGACATGAAGGCTGTTTGGAAATTAACTTCGAAAGGAAAGGAATTTCTGAAAAGTAAAAATGAACTCCCTCATTTTCTCTCCCCTTTTCCCAAAAATGCTTCCAAAGATTTAATTGTTATGTTTGATATTCCAGAGAAACGGCGCGAGTGGAGGAATTGGTTACGGGGGGAACTAAAATCCCTTGACTATACACAACTACAGCAAAGCGTCTGGGTTGGACCATCACCATTGCCAAAACAATTTGTGAAACTCTGGGATGAATTTGACCTTAAGGACTGTATAGAAACATTTAAACTTAAGGGTGGCTATAAGAAGAAAAAGTAACTCTGTTTTGCTTACTTTTGTCTGTATTGACAATCCAAACGGCCGTCTGGATTGTCAATACACTGTTCTGGAGTCTATTTTTCTTTTGTATGGTAAAATAATAGCCTTACAAGATAAATACACTCTCTTATGCAAACATTCACACCAAAAACATTTACAGTACCGGAACTTAAAGGTATCTCAGTGGAAACTACCGAGGAGCATCTCAAGCTATACGCAGGCTATGTGAAACATGCAAATCTTATCGGCGAGCATATGCTTGAACTTGGCAAAGATTCTGAAAAGTACGCATACGAACTTGGAGAGCTTCAGCGCAGATTTTCATTCGAATTTTGTGGCATGCGAAATCATGAGTATTACTTTACTTCTCTTGAAGGAGGCGCGAAAGAACTCGGAGCAGACTCCGCACTTCGAAAAAAGATTGAAACGGACTGCGGATCGAGTTTTGAAGAATTCTTAACTCGTTTCAAATCTATAGCACTCACTCGAGGAATCGGCTGGGCTATGCTTTTCTATGACAAAAAAAATGACTGTCTCCTCACTCAATGGGTAGACGAGCAGCATCTCGGACACTTAACCGACTGCTCAATTGTTCTCGCGCTCGACATGTGGGAACATTCATACGTCGCGGACTATCAGCCGAGTGGTAAGAAACAGTATGTGGAAGATTTCTTTGCAAACTTGAACTGGACTAGAATCGAAGAGAATTTTGAAAACTCATTGTAGTTTCAAAAACGCATCAAAAAAACCAACATAGGCTGGTTTTTTTGATTTAAAAGGTATCTCACTTTTTAAACATCTACCTATTATGATTTCGCATTATTCTTCCACTCTGCATCAAGTCTATTTTTTCTACCCTCAATACTTTTTTCATTTTCTTCTTGACGAATATCACGCTCTGTAATCTTATTTGAAATACCGAATTTATCTTTTACGATATTGACAAGATTGTCTTTTTCCTCTTCAGACAGAGAATTCAACGACTTATCACCAATTACCTCCTTCACTGTTTCGATTATAGACACTTCCTCTGCAGGTGAAATTAGTGGTTGACGGGGTTTTAAAACCTTTTCAATATTGTTCAGAGAATTTTCAATTAATTCGAAAGTTATAATATCCTCATGTTTTTCACTTTTATTACGGATTTGGCTATGAAATTCTTTGTTCTTTTCCAATCTTTCTCTGTCTCTAGAAATTTCAGAATTTTTATTAACCTTCTCATTTATATTGTTCTCATTAAATTCTGGCATATTTTGTAGTCTTAATTATTGGAGATTTACCTTTGAAGCAGAACACTCTAAAATGATAAATATGAGAACATAT
>CAZSFR010000019.1:0-16238 GCA_964606295.1 uncultured Candidatus Saccharibacteria bacterium | reverse complement strand
ACATTATCGGTGCGCACCAACTCACAGCAGCCCTACTTTCCCTCTTCATCATCACGCAAAGCTTCTTCCTAAAACATGCAACGAATTAATATGTAGCCGATACAAATGAATTGTGAGACAATAATCATATATTTATGGAAACCAAAAAATGCCAACATTGCAAAAATGATTTCGAAATCGAGGAAACTGATTTCAATTTCTATCAGATGCTTACCGTACCACCGCCAACCCTCTGTCCAACATGCAGGCTCGTCCGAAGACTCACGTGGAGAAATGAGCGCGCGCTTTACAAGCGCACGTGCGAGCTTTGCAAAAAAGACGTTCTTTCAGTCTATCGTGTGGATGGCGGACAAAAAGTCGTTTGCCAAAAGTGTTGGTGGAGTGATGAGTTCGACGCAACAATTTATGGACGAGACTACGACTTTTCTCGACCATTTTTCGATCAGTATCGCGATCTCATGCGTGACGTGCCGTTCGTTGCCAATTTCATCGTTGACGAATCCCGCATGGTGAATTCTCCATACAACAACATGGTGCTCGATATGCGAAACTCGTATCTCATGTTCAATTCAGACTTTGACGAAGATTGCGCCTATGGTTGTGAAGTAGAAAATTCTCGCAATTGTTTCGATACGAACCTCATAGACCAATCAGAAATGTGCTACGAGTCAGTCAATCTGCAAAACTGTTACCGCGCATTCTATTCTATCGACTGCGAAAGCTCATCAGATATGTGGTTTTGTCGTGACTGTAGTGGATGCACCGACTGCTTCGGTTGCACAAACTTACGCAAGCAAAGCTACTGCATATTCAATGAACCTATGGGAAGCAAAGAGATGTATCAAGCCAAATTGGCTGAATTCGGACTCTCTTCACATGAAAATCTTGAGGAAATCAAAGGTCGCGTTCTAGACTTTTTGCAAAAAGGAATTTATAAGTACATGCATGAGAAGCAAACTGACGATGTGTCGGGAGATTATATCTACAACTCACGCAATACTCATCATTCATGGATTGTCCATGAAGGTTGGAATGTGAGATACAGCCAATACCTCGTCGCTCCAAATGTGAAAGATAGCTACGACTACACACAATTCGGCAACAATGTAGAGAGACACTACGAGGTGCTCCAAGCTGGCAACGGAGGGTCTGATATCAGGTTCTCGTGGTTTGTGCCGAACGAAAACCAACAAATCGACTACTCGATGCAAGTGATGACATCGAAAAATATGTTTGGGTGCATTGGACTTCGCAAAAAAGAATATTGCATCTTGAACAAACAATATTCAAAAGAAGACTACGAGACTTTGCGTGCGAAAATTATCACGCACATGAGCGAAATGCCGTATGTCACCAAAACAGGAGAAACGTATAGTTATGGAGAATTTTTCCCGAGCGAGCTGTCACCATTCGCATACAACGAGACAACTGCTCAGGAAATCTTCCCGCTTTCAAAAGCTGATGTCACAGCACAAGGAATGGTATGGAAAGAAAAGGAAGAGAGGAGTTATCAAATATCTATGCCATCAGCATCTATCCCAAACACAATTGATGAGATATCCGACACAATCACAAGCGAAATTATTGAATGTGAAAACAAAGGTGATGAAATCAAAAATTGCACAACAGCGTTCCGCGTCATTCCAGATGAAGTCGGTTTTTACAAACGTTTCAATATACCTATTCCACACAAATGCCCAAATTGTCGTCATAGAGAGCGCATGACGCTTCGCAATCAACCTATTTTCCGAGAGGCAAAATGCTCATACGAATCTTGTGAAAACAATTTTTTGACTGGTTGTCCTGATAATGGAAGAAAAATATACTGCAAAGAACACTACCTCAAAGCAGTCATATAGCTATTCTTTTTCAGCAAGCGATTGCTCGCCGATAATCTCGATACCGCCGTCGCGAAGTGTCTGCTTCATGAAATCAATCGTACTTTCGAGCATATCGCTTTCGATGCCTGCTGTTTCCAATTCTTCTTTGAGTACTAACATTTTGAAATAGAGTCCGACGAACGTATCAATATCGTGTGTTGTTGACCATTCGATAGCGCCATCCTGCTGTGGGCCTTTGTTCTTCTTCTCAAGTTTTGCTTCAGCGACAGGTCCATCGCGAAGGCACTGCTCGATCACGCTATATGCGCGCTCAAGGTTTTCTACACCGGCACTTATTGAAAGATATTTACGAAAAAGCTTCGTCGCTTCTTCTGCCGACAATTTCTTACCACTTTTCTCATTCTGTCTTTCGTAGCTCTCAAAAAAATCCTTCATTTCGGATTCTGCTTTTTTGAGAGTAAAGGAAGAGAGTTCTTTCTCAGCATCTTCTTGTTTTTTCGTTCCTTTAAAAAAGTTTCCGGCTTTTAGAACAGCTTCTTCTATGTCAGATTTTGACGAGGCATATAAAGATTGTACATCCACATATTCCTTGGTCTTTGCCTGTATGGACACTTTCTGTTCGATTAGCTTTTTCGTGTCACTCCGAATCTGCTCTATATACATGCCAAAAAATGTTACCTCTGACTGCGTGACTTCGATAGATGTGCCGTCACCCAGCTGGACGTGGGTATCACTTGTCTGTGCTTCAAGTTTGCCGTGTCCCAGAAGAAGTGCCAGCACTGCATATTTTGGCAGCCTTTTTATTTGTTTAATTTTCTTTCCGAATTCTTCGAGCATACAAAGATTGTTACTGTTTTATGATTTTATGTAATCCTCTTCGTCGAGAACTTTGACAGGGGAGCGATCGACTACTTTGGGTGTACGTGAGAGAAAGCTCAAGATGAAGAAAATAGCGGAAAGTATGATGTGTAATACATTATCTGCGCTGTTTACATCGGAGGTGAGAGACGAACCCCCAATCTTTACGTTACGGACTTGGTCAAACCCTAGAACCGCAATAATGAGGTAGACAAATCCAAAAATGAAATAAGTGTAGACGACCTTCTTCCCTTTGTTTGCGACAATAATAATGCAAAGACCCACAATGAGATGAATCACATTGTAAAGAGTGTCAGTGCGAAAGAAGCCACTGTTGCCAAAAAGTCGTGAGTTGAAGAAACCGAGAAGTGCGATGAGAATGAAAAACGACCCCATGATATATGCTATCTTTTTTGTCATAAGTAGGTGTGGGTGAACTAGTAATCTGCGACACATCATATAGTATAACGTACAAAACTCTTAAAGTGTTACTAATGCATTTGACATACCAACACCCCACTGTTACACTTCTCGCAACAATATTTAACTTATATTTTAAAAAAAAAATTAAAAAGATGAAAAAAACAAACCAAGGAGTAAAGAGCTCTGCCACAGCCAATGCAACAGAAAATGTTGCGAAAGAATTATTGGACTCAATCCATGAGGCAATATATTTTTACGGCAAAAAGCAGCCGGTAAAATTTAATGCGGTAATCGTTGAGAAAATAATTCCGCAGGGAAATCAGTTAATCCAGGAATTAAACGATGTTCCAAATTCATTAACTATCAGAGCTTCTCTGAAAAACATTATAAACAGCTACAGCTCAAATTGCACTTCGCTGAAAAGCAACCTTCTCAACGGGGCTGCGTCCAGAATTTCTGGTCAGTTTTCTCCATTGAAACTGGCAACTGAAAATGCAATTCAATTGCAACCCAATTAATCAAAAATTTTTTAACCCAAAGCCCGATCTATCCAAGGTCGGGCTTTAAACTTTTTTTACTCTCTATATGTCAATCGTAAGCGAGATCGGGCAATGTCCCTATATCTCGATTGTCATTGAGATCGGGCAATGGTCACTGCCGTAATATTCGGTATGATGCTCAATCTTTTTTATATATTTCAAAAGTTTTGGTGAAACAATGAAGTAGTCAATCCGCCAACCCACGTTTCGATCACGCGCCCGGCTTTTCATATCCCAATACGTATATGCATCTTTCTTGCTCGGATTAAGATGACGAAACACATCAACGAATCCAGCTCCGATCACTTCATCCATCCACGCGCGTTCTTCGGGCAGGAATCCGACATGATTTTCATTTTCTTTTGGACGCGCGATATCTATCTCATTGTGTGCAACATTTACATCTCCACAGAGAATGACAGGCATAGTTTTCTCAATCTTTTTAATTTTTTCTAAGAACGCATCGTAGAAACGAAGCTTGTAGTCCAGACGCTCCGGTGCGCCACCGCCGTTGGGGAAGTAGCAATTCATGAGTACAAAATTTTTATAATATGAAATGATGGTTCGCCCCTCTTGATCAAGCTCGTCGACACCGATACCGTACTCGACTTTTTCTGGTTTCACATTCGAATAGACTGCAACACCACTGTACCCTTTGCGTGCCTGCGATGATTCAAAAAATGCTTCGTAGCCTTTCACATTTTGAATTTCGAGTGGCAACTGCTCCTTTTCTGATTTCGTTTCTTGTAAACAAACGATATCTCCTTTCAAATCTTTGAAGAGTCCATCAAAATATCCTTGTTTCACCGTTGCGCGAAGTCCATTTGTGTTCCATGAGACAATCTTCATACTATTTCTTCTGAAGGAGAGTGACGAGATGCGCTTCGTCGTCTCGGTCTTCGCGATATTTTACTTTGTGCGAGATTACCGTGAAATGCTGAGCAAATATTTTTTCTATTTCATCTGGCGTGAAAAAATGATAAGGAACCCCGTGATAATCAAAATCATTTTTTTCATCTGCTTTTGGATTCCACGAAAGATAGGCATTGTTCTCCTTCGAAAGCTCAACAAGGAAAAGATAGCCGTCCTTCTTCGTGACACGCGCAACTTCGTTGACGTATTTTTCGAAATCATCAGGTCTGATGTGGTGGAGCAATCCGATATCAATGACTGCTTCGAATCCGTTTTCCGCAAAGGGAATGTCAAACACGCTTCCTTCAGCAAAACGAAGAGTTTTCTCAAGCGTAAGTCTTTTCACCTCTTCATTATTTTGTTTCACAATCAGAGGAATGATGTCGAGCCCAATCACGCGCAGTCCATGTTTCACAAGCTCGAAAGCGAATCGTCCGCGACCACATCCGAGATCAAGGACGATGCCTCCCGCTGGCACAACTTCTGCAAGTGCTTTGGCGTTGATCATGCTTGACGCAGTATCGCTCCAGAGATCTGTCCCTGTACGATATGCAGTTTCAAAGTGTTTGTGGAGAATGTCATAGCTCATAGTCAAATGATAACGCTTTTCGACTCTGAAGGAAAGTAGTGGTAGCCGGTTTGACAACACGGGAGAATTTATATAATGTCACTTGTAGATTGCATGCAGGTAACCTGTGAATTATTTCAAATCAAAAAAACAAAATGTATGTGTAAGATATTGATTGCTATGCATGATGAGTTGAAACTCAAAAGAGTCTATGAATATTGCACCGCTGTCATGAAAAACATAAACAAAGGAATTCACATTGATACAGTCCGCACATTTGAAGATGTGAAAAAGGAAACGGCGAACGATGTGTATACTGTCATACTGTTAGATGACAATTTCGGAAATGGAATAACTGGCAAAACCTCTGGTGGGGCGCTCCTTGATTATATTTTCTCTGGACCAAACTCCATGGCCATCGTTGGTATATTCACAGAAGAGTTGGATGTCGAACAAATGAGAGAACTGGCAATGAAAAACTTGTCGATGAAGAAAAGGAGGCCGATATCATTTACCTTCACAGAAAGCCAGCTTCGAAAATTTCATATTCGAAACCAAACCTTAAAAGAACTAGAGAAAATAATTTAATCATTCCGACTCCTCGGGATAACCGCTCAGAAATTCTGGGCGGATTTTTATTTGACAAAGATGTCACTGGCATAAGAAGTACGTGATTACGTATATTGAGAAGAAAGCCTCTCTACACAGGTCTTGCCTGTGTATATCAATTGGCTATCTTCTTTGAATGAAACTTTTTATGGACATCTCGCAACTGCTTGTCCGTGATGTGGGTATATATCTGTGTCGTCGCAATGTTGGCATGACCGAGCATCATCTGCACGCTTCGTATATCTGCGCCGTTGGAAAGAAGGTCGGTCGCAAATCCGTGACGCAAAACGTGGGGAGTGACTTTCTTCGAGATACCCGCTTTGACTGCATAGTATTTTACCAATCGCTCAATCGAGCGGGGAGTGAGACGCCCTGTTTCTGTCGTGCGATATGACTGTTGAACAAAAAGCGGTTCTTTGAAATCTTTGCGCGACACAAGATACTTTTTGATGCTTGCGCGCGCCTCATCAGAGAGAAAAACAACCCGCACCTTTTCACCTTTTCCACGAATCGAAAACTCATCTTTGGAAAGATCGAGGTCGCGATTGAGCGAGCAGAGTTCAGAGAGACGAAGTCCTGTCGAGAAAAAAAGTTCTAGTATTGCGTTGTCGCGAAGACCTTTCTCGCTTTCATCGGGCGCACGGAGGAGTCGCGTGAGTTCGTCTGTCGAGATGAGATCCAGCTGACGTTCGGGGATTTTCGCAAGTTCGATACGCTCGACAGGAAGTGCTGTGATGCCACGCTTCATCATGTATTTGAGGAAAACTCGGAGCGCGATGAGATAATAGTTCTGCGTATTTCTCTTCATCGTCGTGGCGCTTTGTCCGCGGACTTTGACACCAGCGGATCTGTTGAGCGCGAGACGGAATTCGCGAATTGCTTCGTCTGTAATATCTTTCACATTTTCTATTTTTGCATGGTCGAAGAATCGCGTGAGGTAATGATCATAGTTGTTGACTGTTTTCAAACTATGGCCCTTTTCGATTTCCACGTATTCGAGAAATTCACGTTTCAGCTTTTGGATTTCATTCATGTGATTTTGAGCCGAACATTGGTCAGCCTTTGGTTGACACCATTTTACGACATTCAAATATTGTAACACCAATTATCCTGAATAATGAAACACGAACGACTTCTCTTTCAGATAGAAAATTTGATGAATTGTCAGCAACTGAACCTAACGTGACTGGACCTATACGTTGGACTTGCAATATTTCTGCATATGTGCTATTGTACACACATGTTGACGACCAAACAAAAAACGACGCTTATCAAGAAAAGCGCAAAACACGACAAAGATACTGGCTCTTCAGAGGTGCAAGTTGCCATACTTTCAAAGAGAATCGACGAATTGACTACTCACTTGAAGAAACACAAGAAGGATGTCGGCAGTAGGCGTGGACTCTTGAAGATGGTTGCTGATCGACGAGTACACATGAAGTACCTCGACCGAAGCAAGAAAACAACTGCTCAGTAATTTTTCAAAAATCTTTAAGCAAAAACTCACATTGTGGGTTTTTGTTTTGAGAGAGCTATAATTCTTTTTTTGGAGTATACTGAGGTAGAGAGCTTTTTATAATATTTCGTATTTCCATTATTAATTTTTAATTATTAATTTTTCATTATTTTATGAGTGTTATTAAACACAAAGATCAGAGAGTTGGAGTTTTCATCGACGCACAGAACCTATACCACAGTGCAAAAAATTTGTATGGTCACAAGGTCAACTTCGGTAATATCGTCCGAGATGCAGTCGCAGGACGCAAGCTCGTCCGCGCCGTCGCCTATGTTATCGCATCCGAATCAGGAGACGAGAAAGGCTTTTTCGACGCGCTCGTCAAAGTCGGTATAGAAACAAAGGTAAAAGATTTGCAAATTTTTAACGATGGCTCGAAAAAAGCTGACTGGGATGTCGGACTCGTCGTTGACGCTATCAAAATGGCGCCAAAACTCGACGCTATCATCATCATCTCAGGTGACGGAGACTTCGTCCCCCTTATCGAATACATCCAAAACGCCCATGGCGTACAGGTAGAAGTCGCCTCATTCGGTAAGTCGTCCTCACTTCGTCTCAAAGAAGCTGCGGATGAATTCTTCGACCTCTCGATCCATTCAAAGAAATATTTGATGGGGTACAAATAAAAAACCGTAGCATGAGTTGCTACGGATTAATTAAAATATTTTTATCAAGAAATCATTGCTGACCCCGGCAGGATTTTTGAATTATGCCAAGGGAATCC
Source organism: uncultured Candidatus Saccharibacteria bacterium (assembly GCA_964606295.1). Lineage (GTDB taxonomy): Bacteria > Patescibacteriota > Minisyncoccia > Phycocordibacterales > UBA9973 > JAGOPB01. The sequence continues at coordinate 8,248 of CAZSFR010000019.1, read as the reverse complement.
AGAAGGCATGGATTCATTGCCCATCTCACCGATGGTCCCTATGTCATTTCGATGAATGACAATATTCGGTTGGGATGATTTGTTTATCTCATTCGGTTTCGGTTCAGCTTTGAACAATATAGTCTCATTGTTCATTTGCTCATCAAACGGAGCATCTTCCCCTTTTCGAAGAAGAGAAGCAATCTGAGACATATCCATTATTTTGTTTGCGCACACAATGTATGCGATACCGTCCTTTTCGTAAGCAAACGGTTGCGGTAGAGGGGTATCTATTCCAATATCTTCCAATATTGTTTTTTTGAGATAATCGGAGAGTTTTGGAATGTTCTTCTTATTTTTCATTTCCTCTGGAAGAAGTTCGAGAAAATAAATTGCGCAGTCGCCAGAGTTAAGAAAATATATTTTTCTTTTTTGATTTTCCATAATAAAATAGTTTTAAAAGGTGATTTGTTCCTTCGAGCATACAATAGATAGGTGTGGTTGTCAAACAAAGCTTCGCATTTACAAATTCTGTGCTAAAGTGTCACTACTTATTAATTAATCGAGGTTACCGGACGAGTAGTTGCGTACATCCGATGAAAATCGCTGGGTACAATACTAAGGTCTTGTAATCTCACATATAGAAAAACAGATATGCACACCAAAGAATACACATTAGACATAGGGGGCAAGATAGTGACCGCTCTTTTTTCCGATCTCGCTGATCAGGCGAACGGCTCTGTCATGCTCAAATGCGACGGCACTGTCGTCATGGCAACAGCTTGTATGTCCAAAGACGGCAAAGGAAATCAAGGCTATTTCAACCTCACTGTCGAATACATGGAGAAGTTTTATGCGGCAGGCAAAATATTGGGAAGCCAATTCATGCGACGCGAAGGACGTCCGAGCGATCAGGCAATACTCGCAGGACGCATGATCGACCGCACGATGCGACCTCTCTTTGAGCACCACATCAAAAACGCTGTGCAAGTCATCATCACGGTAATCGCTGTCGGAAAAGCTGATCCCAAAATCCTCGGGGTGAACGCAGGATCTCTCGCACTTCATGTCTCTGATATTCCGTGGGCAGGACCGGTCGGCTGCGTCTCACTGTCTCGTATAAAAGACGAAAGCGACATCAAACTCAACAACTACGTCGCACAAAATGCTGATGGCGTCTATGATTTCGATCTTGTCGTGTGTGGAAAAGATAACAAAGTGACAATGATCGAAGCGATGGCATTTGAATTCAAAGAAGACGTAGTAGGGGGAGAGCTCGACAAGGCTGTAACAGAAATTACGAAATTACAAAAGTGGCAGGAGGCTATCCGCGCAGATATCGGCAAAGAAAAAGTCGCTTTTCCAAAACCGGAAGCCTCAGACGAAGTCAAAAAGCTTTTTGAAGAAACGATGATGCCGAAACTTTCTGAAGGACTCTTTGGAAAAGAGAGCAAAAAGACAATTCACGATGTTGAAAGCGAGTGGGGAGATATTGTGAAAGAAAAAATTGAAGATGAATCACAGATTGCCCCAGCATTGGATTATGCAGAGATGGTCATGGATGATCTCGTTCACGAAGGCGCCCTCAAAGCGGTTAAGCGTGTCGACCTCCGCGATTTTGATCAAGTGCGCGCACTTTTCGCGCAAGCAGGAGGTATCTCGCCGGTACTACACGGTTCAGGAATATTTTATCGAGGAGAAACACACGTTTTGACAGTCCTCACACTCGCAGGGCCAGACAGCATGCAGATGATTGATGGTATGGAGAGTGAATACCAGAAAAGATTTACACATCACTACAACTTCCCACCATATTCAGTCGGGGAAACAGGACGCATCGGCTCAACAGGACGTCGCGAAATGGGACACGGATTCTTGGCAGAAAAAGCATTGCTCGCTGTTATCCCAAACAAAGAAGTTTTCCCTTACACAATACGTCTCGTCTCGGAATCTGTCGCATCAAATGGTTCTACATCACAGGCGTCTATCTGTGCATCGACGGTCGCACTTATGGACGGTGGTGTGCCAATTACTCGCCCTGTTGCAGGCGTTTCCGTAGGGCTCATCATGGATGAAAAAGATGAATCCAACTATCGACTTCTCACTGATATCCAAGGACCGGAAGATCACTTCGGGGATATGGATTTCAAAGTCGCAGGGACAAGTGAGGGTGTGACTGCAATACAACTCGATATCAAAGTCGGGGGCGTACCTGTCACTATCCTGAAAGATGCACTCGAGAAAGCGCGCCTCGGACGTCTCACTATACTCGAAGCAATAATGAAAGAAATCCCATCTTCTCGCTCTGATATCTCTCCAAATGCTCCGAAGATTGCGACTATCAAGATCCCTGTCGAGAAAATCGGCATGGTGATCGGTAGTGGTGGAAAAACGGTCAACATGATCCGCGAGAAAACTGGCGCAGAAATATCTATCGAAGACGACGGTATGATTTATGCAACAGGAAAAGATGGCTCTGCCGAAAAAGCGATTGAAATGATCACTGGGATGACACGTGAATGGCACATAGGTGATGAGGCGGAAGGAGAAGTCGTCAAGGTTCTCGAAATCGGTGCAGTTGTTGCCATCTCTCCATTCGCAGACGGACTTGTACACGTTTCTGAAATGGCTAGTTTCAGAATTGAAAAAGTTTCAGACTATATCAAAGAGGGGATGATCGTGCCAGTCAGGGTGGTTGCCGTGGACAAAGCAAAGGATAGAATATCTCTTTCTATCAAAGCTCGCGACAAAGATTTTATCAAACAGATTCCAAAACCAGAAACTCCGAAAGCTTAAAGATAGAAAATCTCTCAGTAAAATCTGAGAGATTTTTTTATGACTAAAAAATACTATACGCTATAATACATTTATGCCTCCAGAATTTGGAAGAAACAACGAACCCATCATGCCAAAACCTCTCGCCACAGGCGATGCTGTTTCTTCAGGCAAGCTCAGAACGATTCGCACATACGCATCTGACATGGCACAAGCCGTGCAAGAAAAACAGGGATCAGTCGTGCGCATCGTCATGGCTGAAGAAGACAAGCGACGCAGAGAGGTAGCAAACGTCGCACCGACATCGAAAAGAAATATTATTTTCATCGCAGGGGGTATGATGATCATTGCGCTTGCGCTCGCAGTCATTGTTTTCGCACTCACGCGTAGCAAACGACCAGCCAAGATTACAGAAACTCCGGTCGCACAAACCATCGCGCGAGTTATTCCCTACGACAACACGGTCCAAATAGATACAACAGGAGTTCGGCTTATCCTTGGAAACAAACTAGAGGAAACACTTGTGGGAAGCTACGAACTCGGATCAATCACAGCCCTCTCTCTCACCGACAGTACCAAAAGTACACAGGAGCTCAGTATTACAGACTTCATAAATATATTACGTTTACGACTACCATCGCCATTCACACGCTCACTCCTACCTGAATACATGCTCGGTATACATACATTCGATGGCAATGAGCTTTTTTTGCTTTTAAAATCCTCCTCTTACGATGCGACATTCGCAGGAATGCTCGCGTGGGAGAAAACAATGACGATAGACCTACGTGATATATTCAATATCCCTCCATCAACATCTGCTGGCGCTATCATCAGCGAAAAGAAATTTGAAGATGTAGTGATTGAAAACAAAGACGCACGCGCAATCCTAGATGAAACAGGCGAAATCATACTCATGTACAGTATCCCCAATGAAAACACTGTCATCATCACCAAATCCAAAGACACATTCAAGGAAATTCTCAACCGACTACCGTAGGCCTCGATTTACTTGCCACAATCATATTTCCTGCTAAAATTGCATTATATGAAAGATGATACAAAAAAGACTCTTCAAGCGAGCTTAGTAGACGAAAAGGCGGTACTCGAGCGCCAACTCTCTGAGATAGGCGTCAAAGATGAGGCAACGGATGACTGGCAGGCAATGCCGGAGGAGATGGAACACACATCAGACGAGAACGACCTCGCGGACAGATCTGAAGACTACGAGGAGCGTACTGCAACTCTCGCAACGCTCGATGCACGTCTCAAAGAAGTCCTCCACGCACTCGCAAAGATTGAGAAGGCAGATGGATCATTTGGTATATGTGAAGTAAGTGGAGAAGAAATTGAGGAAGACCGCCTCCGAGCAAATCCTGCTTCTCGAACATGTATCTCACATATCGATACACCAGTAGAAGCTCTATAAGGCTCGCACAAAAAATAAAATACTATATAATAAAAAGTGTTAAAAGCACTTTTTATTTTTTATGAGTTTTGCACGCACAAGATCCGCACAACCACATTTGCTGAAGGGCACGCTCATCACCATCGAAGCGGATATATCTCAAAATACGCTTCACGCTTTTTCTGTTGTAGGACTTCCAGATAAAGCAGTTGAAGAAGCAAAAGATAGAGTTGCGAGCGCTCTCAAAAATTCTGGATTTCGCAACCCAAAAAGTGAGAACCAAAAAATAGTCATCTCGCTTTCTCCTGCAGATCTCAAAAAAGAAGGGTCATATTTCGATGTAGCAATCGCCGTCGCATATCTTTTGTCTATGGGAGACATAGCTTTCGATCCAGAAAAAAAAGTTTTTCTTGGCGAACTCTCTTTGAACGGTGACGTAAAAAGTATCCTAGGAGTACTTCCTCTTGTCCAAACGGCAAAGCGTGAAGGATTCGAAGAGGTGTATGTGCCAGAAGCAAATGCGCTCGAAGCTGCACTTATTCCCGATATCAAAGTCTTCGCTGTTCGAACACTCAAAGACCTCATCGAACATCTACAACTTCAAGCAAAAACAAATCCTCTTGGTGGAGATATTCCGGAAGGCGCAATGAAGCTCATACCTCAGTCACCGACCAAAATCATTTACGAAACAAAAAAGCGCGCACTTGATCTCTCCGATATCCGTGGACAAGAGAGTGCAAAGCGAGGCCTTGAGATAGCGGCATCGGGCGGACACAACATATCGATGTACGGACCACCTGGCACAGGCAAGACGATGCTTGCCCGCGTCTTCAGCGATTTGTTACCAGATTTGCCTGTCGAAGATATTTTGGAAATTACAGGTATACATTCCATATCAGGCACACTTGAAAGCGGTCTCATCACTCAAGCACCGTTTCGTGCTCCTCACCATACAGCTTCCTACGTATCTATCATTGGAGGAGGAACATATCCAAAACCGGGAGAAGTAACCCTCGCTCATCGAGGTGTACTCTTCTTGGACGAGTTCCCGGAATTCAACAAACTTGTCCTCGAAAGTTTGCGTCAACCCCTTGAAGATAGTGTCGTTTCGATTTCTCGCGCAAAAGGTTCTGCTATTTTTCCTTCCCAGTTCATTCTCATCGCTGCGATGAATCCTTGCCCATGTGGCAATATGGGAACCAAAGGCAAAGTTTGTCGCTGTCGACCGAACGATCTCGAGCGCTACAAACGCAGACTCTCGGGACCCATCATGGATCGCATCGATCTGTGGGTGCAAGTTGCTCATATTGATTATGAAAAGTTGGGAAACAATGAACCGTCTGGTGATTCGACAGACATAGTACGAGCACGTATTTTGAAGGCACGTCAAAAACAAATAGAGAGATTTGCTGGACATGACAGAAGCATCCGACTCAATCGTGAAATGAATGTCAAAGACCTCGGCGTCTATGCACCACTTTCTGACGATGCAAAAAAAATCCTTCATGACAGTGCAGAGCACCTCGGACTCTCTGCTCGCGCGTATCATCGCGTGTGGAAACTCGCACGCACGATTGCAGACTTGGATCAAAAGGATGCGATTGAAACAACTCACCTTCTCGAAGCACTTCAATACCGACCAAAAATCTACGATTAAAAATACCCAGACACGTGTCTGGGTATAAATTATTTATATAAAAAATTAAATAGGCAACGTTGTCGGTGTGTGAAAAAAACCAACAATCACACTTCTCTCATTTAGATGAGTTGCGTCATATGGAGCAATCACACCGTGACGTACTGCGGGAATATGTCCGCCTTCACCACGAAGAATAAAATCCTCCTTGCCGTGTCTTAAAACCTTCTCTCTCCAGACGCGTCCACCTGTCAATTTCTGCATTTTTGCACCTGCAAAAATAAGAATGTGGTTTTTCTTTGGCTCATAGATGTTACTCTTTTCGCCAAGATAGAGACCGGAGTAATCCTGAAATACGTGCACTGCGATACACGCTTGATCAATATGATCATCAGCACGATACGCACTATCTTTCACATTGATGGTCCCAGGATAGAGAATCTTTCTCAACACATGCTGGCTTCTGCTGATTTCAAACAGGTCAATAAGGTTACTGACACCAGTCTTCTTTAGAAAAGGTCCCTCTAGCACTTCGAGAAACTGCATAAGCCTATCCTCCGTCTGCTCCAAGATATCCTTCATGGAATCACGAATATATTCATGTGGTGTAATTTTCACTCCGCCAAGTTCGAGAAGTGTTGGATAGTGATATCCGAAATCAAAAATAAATTTCTCATCTTTGCCTTCGTCCCTCTTCTTATGAACCGGTCCCCAAAATGAGTTGTTTTGAGGAAAACGAAATTGCATCGTCTCCAAAAAATCATCATTTGCCTCACGAAAAAATGCATCTACATTTTTGAGGGCATTTCCTGCTTGTTCAGATAAATACGGCGCTTCTAAGAGCGCATATCCGTGATTAAGAAAACGTTTTACCGCATTTCCATCATCAAACTTATTGGTTTTATGTATCATGTAAAACTTTTATATCTATAGCAATTTCGCTATTTGACATAATCATACTCATAGACAGAACAAAGTAAAGCCCCACCACAGGAGATGTGGCGGGGCTTTACAGCATGTATTATTTCCTTTTTGCTACACTTGGTGCCCCTGCATACAAACTTGTTGCAAGTCCAGAACTGTTGCGTGTCTCGAAATGAAGATGTGGGCCAGTTGAACGTCCTGTCGAGCCAACTTCACCAATCTTTTGACCTTGCACCACAGTATCTCCCGCCTTTACATTTATCTTATTCAAGTGAGCATAGAGAGTCTGTACACCGTTTGAATGTGAGATGATAATCATGTTTCCATATGCACCATTCCATCCCATTTTGGCTGCAATAACCTTGCCCCCCGCCGGTGCAATGACTTGTGTTCCCGTCGGTGCTCCGATATCAACCGCCCTGAAACGATCATGCGACCATTGTGTCACAATACCTCTAACTGGGCGTATGAAGCCACTTGTGGACACTGAACCTCCTCCTGATGAAGCACTTGTTCCCTTTTTGACAACAGCAACAGTCGTCTTCGGTGCCTCCATTTCTCCATCAGGGATAATGATTTTGCTTCCAACAACGAGTTTCCCGTCAGATATATCATTGTAGAGAATAATCTCACTTACGTCACCGCCATACTTTTTTGCAATAGATGCTATCGTGTCGCCTTTCTTTACATCATGTTCCACACCATCAATAGGAAGGATAAGGAGTGTGTCGCCGACGCTAATTGATTTGCCAGGAGCAATATCATTCGCCCATTTAATAGTGTTCACCGAAACACTATACATACTTGCGATTTCAGAAATAGTATCGCCTGTACGCACATTATAGAGGCTGATAGAGTCTGCGCTCGGCGCAGAAACAATATCTGAGGCATTTCCAACTGTCCCAAGTGGCCCATTTTGAGAACGAAGAGCGCTCTCATCTTCGATGATTATGCTATTCGATTTTTCTTCTACTGCACTCAATTTTGGACTTATCTCATCTTGCGAATTCAAAATATCCATGTTTTGGGAGTTATCATCATCATTATGATCTATATTCTTTGCCTCTGTGCTTTGAAAAATAAAGCCGAAAACACTTGCTTCGCCCTCTCTTGCAGGGAAGATTATACCAAAGATAATGACACCAATCATCATGCTGATTGATAAACCCTTGTAATATTTCGCCCGATCGTCTTTTTGACAACTATCGTCGGGGTCTTGTGAGTTTGTTTGTATAAACGTTTGTATTCGCCCGATTCATCATAGTTCGACAAAAACTATAATATCCAGTGAAATCAAGGCTTTATTACGGAAAGTACTGAAAAATAAGCATATTTTGCCTACTTATACATCCATTTCAGAAGTAACTATACAAGGGTAGCTTTATAAATAACTCAAGTCAACAGCCCATCAAAATAGCAACATACCTATTGCACTCTTGTCAAAGTTGTGGTATAATATCTTATATTTGATAAGATTCCAATTTGGTGAAATGTCAAAAAGGAATTACAATTGACTCACATGAATC
>CAZSFR010000018.1:0-16998 GCA_964606295.1 uncultured Candidatus Saccharibacteria bacterium | reverse complement strand
TATGAAACATCACGCATGTCTTTGAGTACTCCCCTCATAACACCGTTATAGTTTTTTACAAATTCTTGATCATCTTTGTAATCTTCTGCTGGCAATATTGGCCCGATATCGACAATTTCAGCAGCGAGTGTGATGTTGGCAGAATGCAAATGCCAGCCAATATATCCTAGATTTTGTAATACCGCGAGATTCTTGCCCATCCTTTTGGAAAACTCTCGAGTGTACACAACAGCGCTTTGCGGGTTGGCAAAATCCAATTTTAGCAGATCAAGCCTTTTGTCAATAGTTTCTTGATTGAATACCTCATATGCATTTTTGAGAAGTTCAATCCCTCTCTTTGAATCAGACTCTTTCAACTCCGCAATTCTTGTATTTGTTTTCAAGAGTCTCTGGGCTATTTGTGGTTTGACATTGAGGCGGGTCGGAATGACTTTGGTTTCTTGTAATTCCTTGATAGAGGTCTTTTTACCTTTATAAATAACATTCTTGAGGTCTGCAATTGCCAAGTACGCTTCTGTTCGAAGACCATTGTTTAAAAAATAGTTCGCTTTCACCATGACTCTGCCATCGCTATTTTTGAAGTCTCCTTTGTCAGCAAGTCCATAGGCTCCTTCAAGTTCATATTCATCAATACGATTCCAACTATCAAATGCATCCAAATTGTTACTTCCTTTTAAAGTTGGCTTCAAATACCCTACTCCTTTTGTATTAATAGTGTAGAAAAAGTCTTTCCCGGTCGGAGTCTGGATTGATGCTTTGATATTGGCTTTTGAGATTGTGCGCCAATGTGGAGCGTCCACGGGATATTCTCTATCCCCTCCTCCAGGATTAATAAAAACCATATGATCCTCGGGTCGAACATCGGTTGTGATCAGTTTGTTTGTCTCCACAAATGAATAATCAATATTATTTTCAAGAAGTGAAAACTTTTCAGGTTTTGATTCAAGTCCTAAAATCTCTCGACCCTTCACATCGAGGTCGGATAATTTTAGACTGATCTTCTCATTTATGTTTGAATTTTCTATACGTATTTTCATAAATTATATAAAAAATTTTTCTTTGTCATGTAAGGCTACACCATAAGGATAAAGAACTGGATACTTAAAATCGTCAACGGGAATAAAAATTCTATCTTTAAACAACTCAGTGTCATGTAATTGATTTAGAAACTTCATTTTATTATAATCACCACTGACAAAAGTATTTTTCATCTCGTCTGGTAGGCTATTCTTCATTTTTAATTCTTCATCTTGATAAACATCCAACTTTCTTGTCGAAAATAAATACTCTCTGTCAATAAAAGTATTCAATTCTTTTAATTCATTGCCCAATTGTTCTTCTAGTTCAGCTCGACTAGTTAAAAAACCAATCGTAACTTTCTTTTCTTTCAATTTAGAAAGAAGTGCTGTCGCTGACGGTCGTAATATGTTGACAAGTGAATCCCTCCCGCGTTGCACACTTACTAACGTCTCATCAATATCAAAAAGTACAATAATCTTTTTATGCTGATTTTCCTGGGTGGCCTTTTCTACAGAATCCAAAACCTTTTTATAAAAACTTACCTCACCTTCACTTTTTAAATTAAAATCCTCTTCACTAAGAAATCCTTCCTCTATTTCTTCTTTTAGGGCTGTTGTGTAAAAATCTTTAATATCTAATACCAGTTCATAGGGAGGAGTATTATCTGTTGTAGAAATGTGTTCCATCATATATTTTCAAAATTGATTAATCCGCAAATCTCCCTGATAAAGATACCGGATATCGGTAATGTTGTGCTTGACCATGACGATGCGGTCGAGGCCGCCACCAAAGGCAAAGCCGGTATATTTTTCTGGATCAATACCGAGATTGGTAAGGACGTTCGGGTGGATGATGCCTGCCCCCATAACCTCAAGCCACCGCTCTCCAAATTTCACCCACACTTCGAGTCCCGGCTCAACGAAGGGAAAATAACTTGGACGAAGCTGTATCTCAACATCCTCCCCGAGCATTTGTTTGTAGAAATGTAAGAGTGTGCCCTTGAGCCTCGAGACAGAACCTTCCTCTGCTTGCGCCATAGGCACGACGAGCATGCCGTCGACTTGGTAGAACATTGCTTCATGCGTCGCATCGGTCGACTCGTTGCGATAGACTTTGCCGACAGACACAAATGCACACGGAAGCCTTCCCTCCTTGGAAGCAACTTCTACCGCGCGCGCAGTCGCGCTCGTGGTATGTGTACGAAGCACGAAGGATTCATGAGAATCTTTACTTTTGACATTTGACTCTGAACCTTGGACTTCATTTTTTTTTTCTTTTATAAAAAAAGTATCTTGCATATCACGCGCTGGATGATCTTTGGAAACATTGAGCGCATCAAAGCAGTACCACTCACTCTCGAGCTCAGGTCCCGTGGCAATCTCAAATCCGAGATCAGTAAATACGCGGAGCGCTTGGTTTCCGGCCATCGTTATAGGGTGCAGTGTTTCTTTTTGATTTTCTTTTTCCATGCTACTGGGCTTCGCTCTTCAATTTATTTAAAAGCGCCATTATAGCAGCAGGATTTCTACTTGATTCATCAATCATGTGGAGCACGGTATTTATTTCGAGAGTAAACGCTTTCAGGTCTCGCTCCATCTTTTCTGTATCTTCCACACTATGTGCGCCTTCCAATGCAAAATTCTCGACACGGTAGGCAATAGTATGTCGCTTGCCCTCCATGAGCATCGCTATTTGTTCAAGCCTTGGATCGCCGCTTTTCATAATCTCCACAAGCTCGTCTTTGAATCCAATCATCTCGTTCATCGTCTCTTCCACAGAAAGAAGCACGTGCTGTTCTTTGGATGTCGGCTCGGTTTTTCGCTGCTCATCTATGGCATGTCCCCATGATTCTTTCATAAAAATAGTGTAGCACAAATATGGCCCTCTGTTTTAGGGAGATTTTTGCATTCTTTAATTCGCTCTTTCAGAGAGAAGCTCCTTGAGTTCCTCTTCGGTCACACACGTTTCCCCGATACAAAGCATTTCTGTCTGTACTTTTTTTGTAGTGAGGTGCTGGGAAAGCATATCTACTCTCTCTACGAGTGCCTTCACACTCCCGACAAGGTACGGGATTATTCCATTCATCGAAAGTTTCTTTTCTCCTTTCTCAGTAACCACGAGTTCAGGAATCACTGTTTCTACTTCCTGTGCGATAAAACCGGAAGTTTTGTCAGCAGAAGTATTTTCACTTTTCCAATTATACGTTACAGGACGAAGAGAATTTATTATATCCAAAGAATTTTTATTTTCGATACTTTCAATATTCTTTTTCATGTTCGCATCAGAAGTACAAGTGATACCGCCTGCAACTCCCGGATTTATAGAGCACGTCCCATTTAGATTTGAAAATGTTGCAACATCAGTTGTGATAGAAGCTTTCTCTACATCAAGCGGAGTGTCAGGGCTTGTGTCCCCGATACCAACATTTCCATCAGCATCTACAACCATTCTTGTCTGGAGTATCACAGAACCTCGTCCTGTTGTTCGGAAAAATAATCCTGTGCCCCACGCTGTATCAGAAAAAGTCTCAGCTGACATGACACGCATCCCAGCCGTAGTCGAAGGAGCAAAAGCTGTCGTTCCATATCCAAGTCCTGAAAACTCAGCGAGGATATCGTTATTCTGCACTGGGAGTGGGACCTCGCGTGTACCACGGGCTGATCTTCCACCAAAAACAGTCTTTGTAGTAAATGTCGGGGATGTACTATACGTATCTATGACAATCTCAACATTCTGTCCGTCATTTGCAACTTGAAGCTCGTATGCAGGATTTGAGAGCCCCACACCAACGCGGTCATTTATACCATCGATGAAAAATAAATCGCTATCATTATCAGATTTAATACGAATATTTTTCGCATCTCCAGCATCATTTAAAGTAAGTGTATCTGTACCAGAGTCATATGCAAATGGGTACATGTCAGTTCCTTCGCCCACAGAAAGAGTGTTAGTTAGAACATTTCCAGTAATATGAGCATCGCCTATAACATGAAGCCTAGAGTCAGGAGAGTTTGTGCCCAATCCCAAGAAGTTAAGGGTGTCATTCCAGAAAAAATTTATGTTGTCCTGCCCCGTGTTTTTGCCAATCCCATTTGCAAAAATAGCGGAGCCGGGTGTCAGAGCTGCGAAGCTCGCGGTCGGGACTATTATTGAAATAATAACGAAGATTGTGATAATTATCTTTTTCATATGTATCTACTACGCTTTACTGCTATTAATAATCCACTTCAGAAAACCTGCTCCAAAAGAAATCTTTCCTTTGCGTTTGCCGTGACGAGTCTCGTGGCAACCACTCGGGCATTTGATTTCCCCATCAGTCTTTTTCTCACACTCCTCACACGTAATCAAATGTTTGTGACAAAAATTATCAAAACAATTTAGATACCTGTCACAAGGTGTATTACAGAAATCGCATCGGCCGATCACCTCATGTTTGGGATCATCGGTATAGAATCCTCCCCCCAGAGAGTCTGGTCGAGCAGGCATCATCGTAATACGGTTATCGAAAACATACAGTTTGCCTTTGAAATCTTCGTTTGGATACTTTTCCATGTAAGAAACAATGCCACCGTCGAGCTGATACACATCTTTGAATCCTTGCGTGATAAGAAATCCGGACGCTTTCTCACACCGCACTCCGCCTGTGCAGACAGTCAAAACTGTTTTTTCTTTCAAATGTGAAATCTCCTTAGTAATCTTTGCAAGATCACGAAAATTATTCATCTTCGGAAGTATCGAGCCTGCAAAATGCCCGACACGATGTTCGTAGGCATTTCGCATATCGACAATATAAAATTCTCTGCCCGAGCGAATCCATTCATGAAGTTCTTCCGGTTTCAAATGTATACCCGTTACTTCGTTTGGATTGACATCGCAGACGCCGAGATTGCCTGTTACTATTTCAGATCGCACCTTAATAGAGAGTTTTGGAAAAGCACTCCCCGTACCTTCGCTTATCTTCCAGTGAATACCTTGAAAGCGTGGGTCTTTTTCCATCTCGCGGATATACTCTGCGATATTCTCCTTCGTCCCCTCAAGTGTGATGTTGACCCCCTCGCTCGCGATGATTGAGCGTCCTTTGAACCTGAGGCGCGCCTGCAGTTCGCGTTGACTAATAGCAACGCTCTCAGAATCATCTATATAGACATATTTATAGAAAAGTAATATTTTATTCATATCTATTTGTTCAAATTTCAGGCTGGTGATTACTACGAAAGCATATTACAATACAAGGTATGAAAAAGCTATTCCTGTGGTTATCTATACTTATCCTAGTAATACTTGGCTATTTGCTTGGACATTCAGATAATGCCCCAAAAAGGGTTGACGTGAGCGAGATTCCAAGTAGGTTAGACTAAAAATTGACTGCCTTATACTTCCCAAATACAATGGTATAATTAGAAAACTTTAACAGATAATCTTAAAATACATGAAATTCTGGACAAATCAAGAAAACAATCAAATCAAGGTTCTTTTAATTATCGCAATATTGGCGGTCGGTGGAATATTCGTTTACAGATTTGCAGGAAATCCTGATTCAATCAATCAAGGAAGCGTCTTCCAAGGCACGAAGAAAAATAATTCTTCTGCAAAAATAGGATACGGTGATACAAATATAGAAAAACTATTTGTCTATGGAGGAACAAACAACGAAATGAGCGACGATCCTATCAATACAACCTACACGACAGGAAACGGCACCAGCTGGACACTCAGTGTTGAGGACGGCGTCAACCCATGGACAGGACGACAATCTCATGAAATACAAATGATCAACGATACTATATATCTATTTGGAGGTTTGGCTGGTACCAACCCTGCCGCCGATATGAAAAATGATGTTTGGTCTTCTTCAAACGGTATTGATTGGTCGCTCGTCACAAACTCCGCTCCGTGGACTCCACGTTATCAAGCAGGGTCAACAGTCTTTGGCGCGAGCGACTATCCAAGTATTTATATCATCGGAGGGGTTGGTCCATCGAAGCAAGGGTGCGGACTCGATGACATATGGAGAACTGTTGATGGTGTCAATTGGACACTTTTGAATAATAATCTTCCTTTTGGTGAGCGATGCATGTTTGGTTTTACTGACTTTTCCGGAAAACTATGGATGGTGGGAGGGTATGGTTCTGATGGAACCAACCACAACGACGTATGGTCATCTCCTGATGGCATAACATGGACCAATGTGATTCTTGATGGAGAAGCTCCTTTTGAAGCAGTGAGAGGTAACGAGCTAATGCAATTTGGAAGTCAAATGTTTATGGTTGGCGGACTAGATGGAGAAGTCTGGTCAACCCTAGACGGTTCAACATGGGTACTTGAAACTAGTACTGCACCATTCGGACTCCGAAGTGAGCCAGTCCTTGTAAATTTCAAAGAAAAAATGTGGGTTATCGGGGGAACGGACTCAGGTTACGCAGGAGTGGCGGGCGGGTTTGAGTCAGAAAAAGCATGGACGTCTGTTGATGGCACGACATGGGCACTCGAAACTGATATCGGTACAAACTTCCCAGGTGACGCATCTATGGGAGTGGTCCACTATGTACCAAAATTTGGCCCCAAACCTATCCCAGGAGGTGGGTTAGATGTAGAGTTATAAAAATTTCCTACAGTGGTCTTAGAAATTCTCTTCGACATTCGACGACGGGCCAAGAAAAGTATCTATGAATTCTCTCCCCCAAACATTCAATATGAATAGACGCTTTACAAACCGAAAAGCATAGAGCATACTTAGGAATATAGATATTTATTAGTTAAAAAATTTACTATGAGCATATTTAAAAATCCTGAATATAACACGCTTATCTCTGTCCTCATCATCGGCATCTTCGTCGGAGTAGGATATCTCGTCATTATCAATGCAGGAAATCCTGATTCAATCAATCAAGGAAGCGTCTTCCAAGGCACGAAGAAAAATAATTCTTCTGCAAAAATAGGATACGGTGATACAAATATAGAAAAACTATTTGTCTATGGAGGAACAAACAACGAAATGAGCGACGATCCTATCAATACAACCTACACGACAGGAAACGGCACCAGCTGGACACTCAGTGTTGAGGACGGCGTCAACCCATGGACAGGACGACAATCTCATGAAATACAAATGATCAACGATACTATATATCTATTTGGAGGTTTGGCTGGTACCAACCCTGCCGCCGATATGAAAAATGATGTTTGGTCTTCTTCAAACGGTATTGATTGGTCGCTCGTCACAAACTCCGCTCCGTGGACTCCACGTTATCAAGCAGGGTCAACAGTCTTTGGCGCGAGCGACTATCCAAGTATTTATATCATCGGAGGGGTTGGTCCATCGAAGCAAGGGTGCGGACTCGATGACATATGGAGAACTGTTGATGGTGTCAATTGGACACTTTTGAATAATAATCTTCCTTTTGGTGAGCGATGCATGTTTGGTTTTACTGACTTTTCCGGAAAACTATGGATGGTGGGAGGGTATGGTTCTGATGGAACCAACCACAACGACGTATGGTCATCTCCTGATGGCATAACATGGACCAATGTGATTCTTGATGGAGAAGCTCCTTTTGAAGCAGTGAGAGGTAACGAGCTAATGCAATTTGGAAGTCAAATGTTTATGGTTGGCGGACTAGATGGAGAAGTCTGGTCAACCCTAGACGGTTCAACATGGGTACTTGAAACTAGTACTGCACCATTCGGACTCCGAAGTGAGCCAGTCCTTGTAAATTTCAAAGAAAAAATGTGGGTTATCGGGGGAACGGACTCAGGTTACGCAGGAGTGGCGGGCGGGTTTGAGTCAGAAAAAGCATGGACGTCTGTTGATGGCACGACATGGGCACTCGAAACTGATATCGGTACAAACTTCCCAGGTGACGCATCTATGGGAGTGGTCCACTATGTACCAAAATTTGGCCCCAAACCTATCCCAGGAGGTGGGTTAGATGTAGAGTTATAAAAATTTCCTACAGTGGTCTTAGAAATTCTCTTCGACATTCGACGACGGGCCAAGAAAAGTATCTATGAATTCTCTCCCCCAAACATTCAATATGAATAGACGCTTTACAAACCGAAAAGCATAGAGCATACTTAGGAATATAGATATTTATTAGTTAAAAAATTTACTATGAGCATATTTAAAAATCCTGAATATAACACGCTTATCTCTGTCCTCATCATCGGCATCTTCGTCGGAGTAGGATATCTCGTCATTATCAATGCAGGAAATCCTGATTCAATCAATCAAGGAAGCGTCTTCCAAGGAACAAAGAACGATGGGCGTATAGAAACAAAGAAAGGTGAAAAAACTCTGGGCTTTGGAACGACTTTTAGTAATGATGGAAGCTGTACAATAAGAGTGTGCGCAGATATCACAAGCACAAAACCAGGAATCTGTTCTTCGTTTGATGGAATGACAGAAATAACGCCAGAGGGTATCAAAGCATGCAGTATTGACGAAGATGAAGATTTTTCAAAGCTTATGTCGATAGCAGTTGATCCTTATAACAAATAACCAATACAACATAACAAAAATTCATGAAAAAAATATTTCTTATAGTTGCAATCGCCTTTATATCACTTTCTTTTGCCCCGATCGCAAAAGCCGATACTCTTATCAACAGCTCTGATACTGCTAATCCAAATGATCCACCTTATAGATGCGTCAACACTTTTCAGGGAACTGACGCAAGTGGGAATACCTACTACTATCAGGACTTCGGCGTATGGGTCAACCAAGGAACAGTAACAGCAATGTGTATTGGTATGGTCATCGGAGCACCAGAAGAGGGTGAGGATACCGCACTCTATGGACTGAGTTCCCTTATACAATCTATCTATGATTTCATCATAGCTACTGCAACTGGACAGAACTCAACAGCAGAGAGATAAAATAATCATATTTATTGTGAAAACACCTCGGACATGTGTCCGAGGTGTTTGACATTTTGGTAAAACATGCTTTAATAGAATAAACTTACATTATGAAAAAAAAAGCAGTCCTAATGTTTGGGGTATTGCTTGCATTTCAAGCGTACACTCAAACGAAAACTGAGCCTACTTTCTCCTTCCAACTTAACGAAGGTACGATTGAGGCTGACAATACGGAAAATCATTTCCGGATTATGATGTCAAAATATTCGTACAATATAAAATATCCTTGCGACAACATACGTGTCGTAAAGATAGCCACAGCCACTTACGAAGGTGAGCCGATCGACAAGGTGAAAGGTGCCCAATTACATATCGTTGTTGATATTGTAGACAAAGTGACAGGGTCGTCTACAACGGAATATTGGGAGTACAGCTCCCTCACCCCGATATGTGGGTGGACAATGTATGAAATAAAATAATATAGATCATACCGCCGGATCATTTTGGTCCGGTTTTTTTATTGCCCCAACGGCTCTTTGCTTGCATTTATCCATCGTCGTGACATACTTACACTAGCTTGGCACTCGAAAGCCTACTTATCATTTTATCTACAACCATTGTATGAGTTTTTGGAACGATCCCGCGAATAACCAAGTGAAAGTGCTTTTATTGATTGGAATCGTCGCTATTGGAGGATGGGCAGTGTATAACTTTGCAGGTAAGTCTGATAGCGCTCTTCCGGGAAGTGCATATCAGGGAACGAAAAAGGGAGATCTGACGAGACAAGCAAATCCTAATCTTGAAGATCAAGATCAGGGCATGACACGTGGTGAAACGGGAGAAGGAAAAATAAATCCTCTCACAAACATAGGAATTGCGTACGACGGTTCAATCGGCGGATTAGGAGGAAAAACTTTCGCAGAAATATGCGAAGATGGGGAGCCTCATATCAACGTGCTTACACCAAACAACAATCTCGATCGTATATTAACTGACGCGCTTTCTATTACATGGGAATCTTGCAATATAACAACCGGAGATGACAGTTTTGTAAAGATGACACTTGTGGGCGACCCATCTCGAGCATGGTCGTACTATCTTCCAAGTTATGCTCTTTCACCGGACGGATCTGCTTCTCCACTCGTAAACACCAATGACGGGAGCGAGCTTGTTTCCTTGGATACATTTAGTGAATTTTCAAAAGGAACAGGGGGGTTTTACAAAGTAAAACTTGAACCTGGCTACACGACAGAATTCCTGGAAGACATGGACGGTGAAATGACTCCAGAGTGGAACTTCTATGACATCTCCGACATGTCAAACGCATATTTCATGCTATACGAAAATGACCAATACTATTCGACGGGGGGGACGCAAACTTTTACGAGCTGTACCGCTGCTGGTGTAATTAGTGATTATTATTTCCGAATGCCTAAGAATATAACTTCTCTCACTGCAGAACTAATTGGTGGAGGTGGAGGTGGAGGTGGAGGAGAAAATGGAAATGGAATCGGTACTTTTACTATAAAAAATGAAGGATCCGGAGGCGGAGGAGGTGCTGGAAATCATATAACGAATATACCGATTACCGCTAAAAAAAGTGGTCTTCTACATATAAGAGTAGGTTGCGGAGGTGAAGGTGGTGAAAATGGTACAGACGGATTAGGCGGACTTTCTGGGAGAACTTCACTCATTTTTGGAATAGCGGTAGATAGTCCCGCAGGAGGTGTATCTGTAACAGGAGGAGCGGGGGGTGAGGGTGGTAATGCTGATGACGGCGTCGCACATGGTGGTCTCAGTGACTATCCCGGAGGTAAGGCAAAAGGCAATAACGGACAAATAGACGAAGATGGTGCTCTGGGAGGACAAGGTGGGTATAACGACACATTATGGAGTGATCCGACAGGATATGGCTTCGGTGGTGGCGGCGGAGATGCGGGTGAAGTCTTTGGTGACCCAGGTACAGACGGCAAAAAAGGTGACAATGGATTTATAAAAATTGATTGGTAAATTTGTACATCAAAAAATACCACCCGCTTGGGTGGTATTTTTTGATGGTTTTTTTCCTTGCATTTATCCATCATCGTGACATACTTACACTAGCTTGGCCCTCGAAAGCCTACTTATCATTTTATCTACAACCATTGTATGAGTTTTTGGAACGATCCCGCGAATAACCAAGTGAAAGTGCTTTTATTGATTGGAATCGTCGCTATTGGAGGATGGGCAGTGTATAACTTTGCAGGTAAGTCTGATAGCGCTCTTCCGGGAAGTGCATATCAGGGAACGAAGAAAATTCCGCCTGCTACGGTGGATATAAAAGTTACCTTTGGCGTCAATACTTCATGCACCATAACCGCATGTGCACCAAATATAGCTAGCAAGGGTACAACTTCTTGCATCGATTATCAAGGTACGCCAATTCTTAAAAAAGGCGTATCATATTGCAGTAAATCTGATGGAACAACAGGGGTAGAGACTACTAATAATATTACTAACAACTAATTATTGATTCTTACTATGAAAAAAAGTAATCAAATAGCTTTCTCTCTCTTTATTACAGTTTCTATACTTATGCCCAGTATAATTTTTGCTAAGACATGGACTGTTATAGCAACAGGTTTTTATGACGATGGTACCTGCGATGTAACAACATATTATGACGATGGTACAAGCGATACAGTATCCGGTACAACAAAAAATTTTTTTGGATTTGAGTGGTGTTCTACAGGTGTAATTTTAGCTGAAACTAATAATACACAATCTCTATCAACTATGTACAATGATATTTTGAATGCTGTAAGCAGCGGAACAGCCCAAACATATTCCACACAATAATCGAGTCCACTCGCATAAAAACACCCCCGCATACGCGGGGGTGTTTTTAAACTTATCATGACAGATTATCTATTTCTGGCAGAGCCGAGAGTGTATTTTTTGGTTGTGCGTATTTTGTCGTTGCTTTGATACTCGTTTGCATATGGACTGGAGCAACAAAGAAAAGAGCAATCGCAAGTACTGCGTAGAGAGATTGTTTCATATTCACTTGAGAGAGAATTATTTCTTCTTTCCAACTTTTCGACGAGATACACGTAGGTATTCTGAGTATTTCTTTGGTCGGCGAGTTTTTCTTCCTCCCGTAACCTTACCCCACTTTGTCTTCGGTCGTCGTGTTCCACGTCCCTGTGCGCCTTCACCTCCTCCGTATGGGTGATCGACTGGGTTCATGGCACTACCACGAACAGTTGGGCGAATACCCTTCCATCGTGAACGTCCTGCCTTACCCCAGTTCACCAAGTGGTGTTCATCATTTGATACTTCCCCAATAGATGCGTAACATGTGGCAAGAACTTTTCGAACTTCACTAGATGGCATCTTCAGTGATGTATAACCATCGTCGTGAGCAACAACTTGTGCGAAGTTTCCTGCAGAACGAATGAGTTTGCCACCACTTCCTGGCTTTGTTTCCACGTTGTAAACGAACGTACCCACGGGGACTTTGATGAGAGGAAGACGGTTTCCAAGGGTTATAGGCACATCTGGACCTGTCAAAATAGCATCTCCGACAGTGAGACCTTTCGGAAGAAGAATATATCGCTTTTCTCCATCTTTGTAGTTGACGAGTCCGATGAATCCAGACCGGTAAGGATCGTATTCAACTGTTGCTATTTTCCCTGGAATATTCACTTTATCAAAAGTGAAATCAATATCTCTGAAGAGACGCTTGTTGCCACCTCCTTGGTGGCGAACTGTAATACGTCCACGATTGTTGCGTCCTGCTGCGTTTTTACCACCCTTAGTAAGCGCTTTGTGAGGAGTACTTGTAGTCAAAACCTTGCGATAGTCGATCGTGACCATGTTTCGACGTGATGGAGTTGTCGGTTTGTATGTTTTCATATTAGATAAACTCTATTGTTTCCCCCTTCTTGAGGAAGACCATAGCTTTCTTGTAACCGACCGCATGACCTTCTCGTCCTTTCTTGAAAGTGACACGAGGGCGGATATTTGAGACAGTCACTCGAATAGGTTTCTTGTCGAAACGAGCTTCGAATGAGTCAGCAATCTGGTGTTTCGTTGCGTCTCGTCCTACCAAGAATGTATAGACATTGTTTTCAGTGAGGTGCGCAGCTTTTTCTGAGATAAGGGGTGAGATAATAACACCCGGCTTCATTTCTTTTTTTGTTATTGTTTTCTTTGCCATAGTATTATCCTCGCTTCGCTTCTAACTGAGCGACAGCATCCTTAGCGCCAATAAAAACGACATATTTGTGGTTCAAAATATCTACGACATTCATTCTCGCAACACTTCCCCACTTTGTCGTTGGAAGATTACGGAATGCCTTTTTCTCGCTCTCAACAGCATCTGTAACGGCGAGGTATGCGATTTTCTTGTTTGCCTTCTTCAATTTTTCAAATCCTTTCTGTCCGGCAATCATATCAACAACACTCTTCGCTTCTTTTGTTTTAGCATTTTTTAGAGTGACATTGTCGATGAAAAGTATTTCACCATCCTTCCATTTTCGCGAAAGTGCAGTAAAAAGTGCTTTCATGCGCATTTTCTTCGGAATAATAGATGAGTAATTTTTCTCACTCTTCGGACCATGAGTTGTTCCTCCACCAATCCAGATAGGAGAACGTGACGATCCATGACGAGCACGTCCTGTACCTTTTTGTTTCCATGGCTTCTTGCCACCACCGCGCACTTCTCCGCGTCCTTTCGTATTCGCCGAACCCTGTCTCTTGTTTCCCTCAATACCCTTTGATACTTGATGGATAAGATCAGAATTGAAACGAAGTCCAAATATTTCTTCTGGAAGCACTATCGTGCCAGCGCTTTTACCTTCCTGATTTATGATCGGAGCTTCTATAAGTACTGCTTCTTTTTTTGTATTTTTTGCTGTAGTCATATTATTTTACAAATACCTCAATAAGCGTCCCCCGTCGGCCAGGAATCGCGCCCTTGATAGCAAGAATATTATTCTCTGCGTCAATGTCGACCACTTTCAAATTTTTTACATGTATCAAATCTCCACCCATGCGCCCTCCCATGCGAGTTCCTTTCGGGACGCGTGTGCGAAGACCTCCACCGATAGACCCTGGTTCACGTTCTGAGTGCTTCTGTCCGTGTGAGCGTCGCCCTCCTTTGAAACCGTGACGCTTGACCACACCTTGGAAACCTTTTGCTTTTGAAATACCACGAACTGCAACAATGTCGCCTTTGGCAAAGCTTGATACACTAATCATATCTCCTTCAGAAAGTGCTTCTTCTGGTGAGAATTCCTTCAATACTTTGAAGATTCCTTTGCCCTTCGTATGTCCTAGCTCTGCTTTCGACATGCGAGATTCCTTCTGTGTTTCAAATCCAACCTGTGCGCGACTTCCTGCGTCAGTGTCTTTGACACTAAGCACAGTAATCGGTCCTGCCTGCACGAGAGTGACAGGCATCACCATACCACCCTCCTCAAAGAGTTGGGTCATATTCAATTTTCGTCCGAGAATATACTTTTTCATACTATGAGACATCATCCGCACGTGTGTGCGTACTGCCCCCAATTTCTATTTGCTAAAGTGCAAGCGATTAAAGCATTTTCACATCAACTTCGACTCCAGAAGGGAGAGAAAGGTTAGTGAGTGCTTCAATTACTTTCGCGCTAGGATTCACGATGTCGATCAAGCGTTTGTGGATGCGAATCTCAAATTGCTCTCGTGAATCTTTGTAGACGAATGATGAACGGTTGACTGTGTACTTCTTGATTTCTGTCGGCAACGGTACCGGACCGAGAAGTTTTGCGTCGTAGCGAAGCGCAGTCTCCATAATCTGTTTGACGGACACATCGAGAATTTTGTTCTCATATGCTCGTACACGGATACGAAGTATTGCATCAGCCGTAGCTTCTTTCGTCTTTTTTTTCTTTGTAATTTCTTTGGTAGTCATAAGGAATGTGTGTAGGAAGTTATAAAGCGTCTATTTGCTTTCTAACGTGTACGTATCGCTTACGCGACTATCTTGGTGACAACACCAGCACCGACAGTCTTGCCTCCTTCGCGGATAGCAAATCTTTGCTGTTCTTCGAGTGCGACTGGAGCTACGAGCTTCACTACGAATTTAACTGTATCTCCCGGCATAACCATTTCTGTTCCCGCTGGAAGTGTGACTTCCCCAGTCACGTCAGTTGTACGAACGTAGAACTGTGGCTTGTAACCATTTATGAAAGGAGTGTGACGTCCACCTTCTTCCTTCTTCAAGATATACACCTCACATTCAAAATCTGTGTGTGGAGTAACTGAACCAATCTTCGCAATAACTTGTCCGCGAGTAAGGTCTTCTTTCTTTGTGCCTCGGAGCAAAATACCTGCGTTGTCTCCAGCCATACCCTCCTTCAAGTTCTTGTTGAACATTTCGATACCAGTGACAGTCGTCTTCGCAGTATCCTTGATACCGACGATTTCTATGTCTTCACCAACTTTCACGATTCCTCTTTCGATACGGCCAGTTACCACTGTACCGCGTCCTTCGATTGAGAAAATGTCTTCGATTGGCATAAGGAATGGCTTCTCAACATCTCGTTCTGGAAGCGGAAAATATGTATCGAGTGCGTTGACGAGCTCGAGAACTTTCTGAGCCCATGGATCATCATTTGATGCTGATTCAAGAGCTTTGAGACCTGAGCCTCGGATAACCGGGCATTTGTCATCAAATCCCTGCTTTGCGAGGAGTTCGCGAACCTCTTCTTCGACGAGGTCGATAAGTTCGTTGTCATCAACCATATCGCACTTGTTGAGGAAAACAACAATCTTTGGAACACCAACTTGTTTTGCAAGAAGGATGTGTTCGCGCGTCTGTGGCATGACACCGTCAGTTGCAGCAACGACAATAATAGCACCGTCCATCTGAGCGGCACCTGTAATCATGTTTTTGATGTAGTCAGCGTGACCTGGGGCATCAATGTGAGCGTAGTGACGAGTAGGAGTTTCGTACTCGTTGTGAGAAAGAGCGATTGTGATACCACGAGCCTTCTCTTCTGGCGCTGAGTCGATCTGGTCGACTGACTTCATTTTTGAAGCGTATCCCCCTCCTTGACGACCAAGGATAGTAAGTAATGCCGCGGTAAGAGTAGTCTTGCCGTGGTCCACGTGGCCGATTGTACCGACGTTCACGTGTGGTTTTGAACGATTAAATTCTTCTGCCATAGGTTTTAATATTTAAAACTTAGCTAATAATGGTGACATATCCTCTAAAAGAGAATGAACGAGATGTACCTCTCTTTTATAGAATATATCGTTGTCGTGAAAATAAATTGCCTGCGTACGATTAGCAGACAAGACTTCTCGCGTCGTTCGTCATACTACCCGAGGTAGCCACAAAAGTCAAGGAAATTCCACTTTTTCCGCATCTTTTCTGCGAAAAGGGTACTCAAACAAGCCCTACTACCTGTCATCTTGACATCGAAGAATCCTTTTTGCATAAAAAATACCCCACAGCGAAGAAATAATCTTCAATGTCGGGTATAGAAGATAGAATGATTTATTCTATCTTTATAATTAGTTTTGTTCTGTGCTTCAGACTATCGCTTGCCTGAAGCATTGCAGAGGTCGCGTAATTATTGATAATTTTGAACTCTTCCGCAATAATCGGGTGGTTGCAAAACATCAGCGGCCTAAAAATGCTTTTCACCTCATTTTCTGTTATGAGGATCTGGTTAATTCCACTTTCTCCAAATAGCGAATAAAGCATCTCTTTCACAGAAAACTCAAGCTCTACTGGGAGCCTAATAGTTCTCACGCTTCCATTTTTTTGTTTCATGAGATTCATGAATGATTCCAGCACATCGTGCTGTTGATTCATAAATTCATTAATAACTGCGAAGTGCGCAGTTATTATTCTTTTTTCCGCCATAATAATAATTTTAAATGAATTAATAATGCAAATGTATCTCAAATCGACCAGAATTGTCAAATACTCCTATACGAAGCCTATTTTGAGGCGTATAATAAAGAGTAAGGACAGACATTCATTTCCTTGACTTTATTAGCAAAATGTGGTATAATGTACTCATTAAATTCACTCCTACACGGAGCCCTCAAGCAGAACACTTAATTAGTTGTTAATACTCTCCCCAT
>CAZSFR010000017.1:16054-17362 GCA_964606295.1 uncultured Candidatus Saccharibacteria bacterium | reverse complement strand
TCGGACCCAGTCGGGTTTCCGTTTGCGTCGCAGTCGTACACTTGACCATTTTGGTCAGTGCACATATATTCTTTTTGGCAACTTGAGAAAGTTGCCATGGTCGCAATAGCAACCGCAAATATGAAAATTATTTTTTTCATTTTTTTATTTTTGGTTATTTAATTGATTTGACCAAAAACCTCAGATACACAGGTCTTGCCTGTGTATAGTCTTCTCGCTAGTGTTTAAAGCCTATCGCCTAGCCCAAAAGTCTTTGGTCAAACCAATTAAATTCCTCGTTTTTCAAAGAAATATTTCTGTGCCTATTATAGCAAATTCCTTGACACTTGTCAAGTAAAATGGTGTAGAAATGTTCTTTGTTTGCATGCTCGTTTGGCAGGCACGTGTTTTGAGCATAAAAAAGAGGCATAACCGGTTTTATCCGTTATGCCTCGTGAAATTAATTTGCTTTATGTCCGACAGGCTCGAACGTTATGAGCCTGCTTTGGTCGCTTTGGGAAACAACTCGAAGCGGGTAGTCAGAACCGGGTATACCGTTCGAAACTATCAACTCTCGTCCGTCACTCGCATATATAGTGAGCGAAGACGGTGCAGTTATTTTGTAAAGGACATCTTTTTTAAATTTGCCCTTTTCCCTCCCAGTGATAACGAGTTCACTGTGCGCTGGTACCTCGAACGCAACAAGAGGATAGTGATAATCCTTCTGTTCCATCAAGGTTTTCCTTACTAGGTTTGCATCGTCATCGTCAGTTCTTATTTCTTTCCATCCTGCGACTATCGCAAGACCGATAACGATGGCCACACCGAATGTGCATATGAGTAGCAGAATCTTGGCGATGTACTCTCTTCGACTTTCTACCTTGTGGTGTGGGTCATGGTGGGCACCTGCAAGCGACATGTCGTCGTCATCACCCTCGGAGGAGTGCGCACCTTTTCCACGAAAGCTTCCGATGCCCATGGCAATTAAAAATATAATTGCGCCTACAATTATGGCCGCAATAATTCCTCCAAGAATTTTTGCCCACAAAGGCATGTCGGAGAAACTAAATCCAATGGACGTACCCCTGAATATCAACAGCATCACTCCTGTGAATGCTATTATTCCGATAATGTTTTTCCATTTCATTAGATACCTCTTTTTTTAAATTGTGAAATAAATTCTTTTAGACCAACCAATGTGGTGATATTGGACTCCATGAGTGCTACGTAAGGTGCAAGGTTCTCGTTTGTTTCCATTCCCTTAAGAATACCTTCCACGTTGGCTTGCTTCAGAGATTTTATACCTTCAGCCAGCAATTTGTCGGCTTT
>CAZSFR010000017.1:0-15954 GCA_964606295.1 uncultured Candidatus Saccharibacteria bacterium | reverse complement strand
TTTCCATAATTTGTTTTTTTATTGTTAAAAAATTTGTTTATATATCTTCAAGCCCACGAGGGGCAGAGTATTTTCCTTTGCTCGTATGATAGCACAAAAAGCAGTAAAGTCAAGCTATAAGTTGACTTTTCAATAAAAGGTGATATAATATAACAAATTTGAAACCTATTCTTTAACTTTTTAACAAAAAAAAATAGTATGACACAAATTCGTCAAACAAATTGGGCGACCAACATAATGCGTCGCATATTTTCATTTTTTTCCTTCCGCACAGTTGGCGGAGCGTGGAGATCGCTTATTCTTCTCATGATTGTATTTGTCTTCGCTTCGCGTGGATTGATACTGGATCACATCTGGGCGCCGTTCCTCTCGCTCAGCCTTATTCCACTTCTTATATTGTGTGGATTCATCGTATACTCGCTTTTCACAAGGCGTTCGATGAGTGGCGATTGGAATGCATTCGAAAGAAGCGCAGGAGACGTGTGGAGATGGTTTAACGAGAATTCCGGAAGAGTGGTGATGTTGTGGGCAGTTATTCTCGGTCTTCTCTTTGGGATGGACGCCATATTGTTTCAAAGCTCACTTCTTGTTTCGTTTCGAAAAGGAGCGAAAGAGATTTTTGAGATAATTTTCCAAATCATCGTGATTCTTGTAATTGCGCAAGCGGTTTGGATCGGGTTGATTCACAAGCCCAAAAAGAAAAAAGGTGGGCATTGAAAAAACCCTCGAAAAATATTTAAGCAGTTCTTCAAAGGACTGCTATTTTTTATTGTGGGTCAGGTGGGAGTCGAACCCACATCTCTTTGTAGAGACGACATTTTAAGTGTCGCGTGTATACCATTTCACCACTGACCCTTCTTCTTTTTGTTTCGCCCGCGATGTGTTGGTTGTAAGCTGTGACAATTTGGACACAGAATTCTTAAATTTTCAATCCTATTATCTGTATGAATACCGTTTATATGATCTAATTCCAAAGGAACTCTACCATCATTTGAAAGTTTTGCCCATCCACACATTTCACAGTGCACATTTTTTATCCCAGCCGTAAATAATCGCTTCTTTAATTTAAAACTTTGATAATGGCTATTTTGTACCAATATCTCTTTAAGTGACAACACAGGCTCTCTCTGAATTTTCCTACCTTTCGACCACGCTTTGCCGTGAAAATGTTTAGTCGAAATATTAAATTCCGCGATGTACTTTTTAATTTGTGTGTAATTTCCACCTGCTTCTGTCAGCCCAAGCTTTTGTAAAGTTTGACGGTAACTACCCGAAGATGCCGCTGCTTTTCTAAGATCAATTTCATTCCAACTTCGCTTTCTCATCTTACTATTTTAGCATTACGGTAGACACATGCAAACAGCAGACTTTCACTATTGAGACGCAGGCCGGAGTTGAACCGGCGCATAGCGGTTTTGCAGACCGCCGCGTTAACCACTTCGCCACTGCGTCAATTCTAAAAAGCCACCACACTATAGCAAAATAATACACTTTTCTCAATAAATACCTTTGCACAATCGCCTCTGTACGCTATAATGAACGCGTTTTTCATAACAGATAAAAACGGTAGATTTCCCCTCGTAGCTCAGTTGGTAGAGCAGTTGCCTCTTAAGCAAACGGTCGCAGGTTCGAATCCTGCCGGGGGGACACGGAGTGCCGCACCGAGAATGCGTGGGGCGCATTCGTGCAGGATTCGAAACCCTATTGAGATTTTTGTTTCAAAAATACAATTGGGGTAGTGACCATGTAATGGTCGAACCTGCTTTTGGGACATCGCAATTTTGAATTCAAAATTGTTAAAAATGGGCAAGTGGCGGAATTGGTATACGCGCTAGTCTTAGGAACTAGTGCCGCAAGGCTTAAGGGTTCGAGTCCCTTCTTGCCCACAAATATTTTGCAAGAGCACGCAAACTTCTTTGCGTGCAGATAGGACGAGAAAGAAGTTTTCTTATTGAGCGAAGCGAAATTGAAACTTACCCGCGACGGTAATCTAGGGCACTTTCTAGCCCACGGACTTTAAAAAACACACAAAGAAATTTGTGTGTTTTTTAAAGTCCGACAGATAACTCGTCAATACGCTGACGGTGTTTTTCGCCGGCATCGATGAGAATATCAACGAAGGGGATGGGGCGAGTACGCATGTTCTTCTTGAGATACTGGTGGAGATCTTTGCGCTTTCGCTTCAGAAACTCGATTACAGCTTCTTCGTCCTTTTCAGGCAACACAGTGATAAATATTTTGCCATATTTTGCATCAGGAGAGACTTCGGTATGTGTCACAGTAATTAGGTTGGTGCTGTTGGTTTCGCGCGCGATATATTCTGCACTGAGCGCTCGTACCATTTTACCTATTTTTTCCTGTCTATCGTTCATATTTATTTGATGACCATTTTGAATGCTTCCAAGACATCACCTGTGGCTATCTCAATTTTCGTTTCGACAAGGACACCGCACTCTGCTCCTTCTTCAACGTGAGTTACGGGTGTTTTTACTTTCTGCAAGCCAACTATTTTTCCTTTTCCGATTTCAAAATCTCGGCGTAAGATGACGACCTGTATATTGTTTTCAAACTGTCCTTCTGTTACTTTACCTCCGATAACTTGTCGTTCTTTTGTCTGGCTGAACGTTCGGAAGACTTTGAGCTTACCGAGACTCTCCGCAACTTCCTTGCGGAAACGTCGGCGGTCTATCTCTTCTTTGAGGAAGTCTGTAAGTTTGTAAATAATATCGAATGTCGCTATCTGTACTTTCATTTGATCCGCGATGTCTCGCGCAGAGTTGTCTGTTTTGACGCTGAATCCGACGATGATGCTCTCGCTGTCACTTCCCGCAAGCTTCACGTCTGCTTCGCCGATAGTTCCCGATGATAGGGAGAGAATTTTGAATTGGGCACCCTCGACACTTATTTTCCTTATTTCTTTCTCAACTGCTTCCGCTGTACCAATCGATTCGGCTTTGATGATAAGCGGGATGACTTTGGTATTCTCTCCGACACTAAAAGGTGTATCAGACTTCACTTTGACTGCACATGTGTCTTTGACACACACTTCTGCTTCTTTTTTCGTTGCAAAAACGTGGAACGCATCACCTGCTTTTGGTGCCTTGTCGAAGCCCACGATGCGTATAGGGGAAGAGAAGCTCGCAGATTTGATCATCTTGCCTGTAAAGTCTTCGATAATACGTGTCGTCGTCATAGCTTCACCAGCCACAATGAATTCACCATTTTTCACTGTGCCGTCTTTGACGATAAGTGTCGCGCTGTTGCCACGTTTTGAATCGAGCGTTGACTCGATGACGTAGCCAGTCGCAAGCTTTGCTCGGTCGCCTTTGAA
Organism: uncultured Candidatus Saccharibacteria bacterium; assembly: GCA_964606295.1. Taxonomy (GTDB): domain Bacteria; phylum Patescibacteriota; class Minisyncoccia; order Phycocordibacterales; family UBA9973; genus JAGOPB01. The sequence continues at coordinate 12,623 of CAZSFR010000017.1, read as the reverse complement.
TTCTGCAAGTTCCGCTGTGAGCAAAATAGTGTCGAGAAGGGAATCAATACCGACACCAGATTTTGCAGATATTTCAGCAAACGAAATTTGCCCACCCCAACCCTCGAGGTAAACACCGTTTTCTACAAGTTCAGATTTTACTTTTTCCACATTTGCTCCTGGTTTGTCTATCTTGTTGATGGCGACAACATAAGGGACCTTGTTTCGGAGTATTGTCTCTAGAGCTTCTTTTGTCTGCGCTTTTACGCCGTCTTCAGCGGAGACGATGAGTATAGCTATGTCGGCGACTAATGCGCCACGTTCACGCATACCAGAGAAGGCTTCGTGTCCTGGTGTGTCGAGGAATGTGATTGTGTGTTCCTTACCCTTCTCGTCTTTGTGTTTCACTTCGTACGCAGAAATTCTCTGTGTGATACCACCGGCTTCGCCATCAACGACATTTGTCTTTCGGATATAATCCAAAAGAGTGGATTTGCCATGATCCACGTGCCCCATGACTGCTACAACTGGCGGTCTTTCTTCAATTTTTTCTTTATGATGTGTCATCTTATTTTCTTTTATTTTAAACTAGTGCTGAGAATCTCGCGCTCTTCTTCGGATAATTCCTGTTCACTTTTGCCATTCTTGATACTCTTTGCAAAAATACTGACGCGGTCTCGTGCATATAGCGACGATACGATGACTCCCGAACCTTCTTCATCAACGAGAGACATTGCAAAACTCTGCTTTCCTCCAACATCAGGAAATGGGTTGAAACGAGAAAGTGGAATACTTTTGACCGCTCGCTTTATCCGAGAATCGTGATTTTCTAGAACCTGTGTATGTTTCGAAGTCGTTTTCTCGAGAGTGCCAAGTCGTACATCAAGTGCCTCAAAAGAGTCTTCGAGGTCGGCACCCTTTTTGCCTTGGAAAAACCTCCGCAAACGCTTTTCGGTTTGCATCATCCATACAAAAAGGATAATGTTCAAAATGAGCGAAATGCCGAGTAAAGTGTATATAATCAGCAGTGTTGTATCCATACAGATGGAGAGTATATACTACATTCGTGTTTTTGTGAACTTATGATTTGGAATTATCGAAAACAAAATCAAAAAAGAGTCTATCTGGATTATGCGTCATATACGCCTCGAGATGAAGCGCTTTTTTCCCGTGCAAAAAAAGTATGTATAGACGGCAATCCAAGCGCATACCACAAAGAAGGTGTACAGATGAAACTACTCCTCGAAAATGCACGTGAAAGAGTTTCGCGTGTTATTGGGGGACACAAAGATGAGATAATTTTCACAAGTGGAGGAACGGAAAGTGACAACCTTGCTATTCTCGGTGTGATACAGACTTGGAAGGGAAATGGAAAGCCTCATGTGATAGTCAGTGCGATTGAACACTCTGCGATAATTGAAACTGCCATTTGGTTGGAGAAAACAGGCAAAGCAGATGTATCCTATCTTAAAGTTGATAATGCAGGAATAGTGGATTCGAAAGCATTGAAGGAATTGTTGCGGGGCGAGACCATACTCATTGCGGTCATGTATGTGAATAATGAGATAGGTACAGTGCAACCCGTCGAAGAGATAGCAAAAGCGATCCGTGATTTCAAAAAAAATAGTAACTTGAGACTAACGACTAGCGACTTTCGCGGATATCCCTTGTTGCTCGTCGACGCATGTCAGGCGCCGAAATACCTTCCTATCAGTGTTGAAAAGCTTCACCCAGATCTTTTGGTACTGAATGGTTCAAAGATATATGCAGGCGCAGGCACAGGTGTACTTTTTGTCAGACGAGGAACACCAATCGAAGCAACTTTGCACGGTGGTTCACAAGAGTACGGGCTCCGCCCAGGTACAGAAAATGTCCAAGCGGTACTGGATTTCGCAACTGCCTTCGAATTTGTTGAAAGGGAGAGAAATAGTGAGACGCAAAGATTAGAAGTGCTAAAGGAATATTTTTTGACCGAACTTCAAAAGATAGCAAATATGTACAAGGTAGAATCTGTGCTACTCGGCGATCCCGAGAATTCTGTCCCAGGAATTATCAATATTGCGTTTCCTGCATGGCAAAGCGAGCTTTTGGTCATCGAGCTTGATGCGAAGGGAATTGCTGTGTCATCGAAAAGCGCATGCAAATCAGATTCTCCAGATGAGTCTCACGTCGTACGAGCACTCGGACTAGAACTTCCTAGCGAGTCGGGTAGCGTTCGACTGTCACTCGGCAGATGGACGACGAAAAAGGATATAGAGCGAGCAGTCAGAGCACTCGGTGAAATATTTGAAAAATATAAAAATGTAAAGAAATAAAAAACCGCAGAGGAGAATCTGCGATTGATATAATAATTTATTCTTTTATCAAATATTTCTTTGTAAGATTGCAGAATTCGTCAAACTTTGTTGCAAATTCCGTGTCCATGTCTATTTTTTCGGAGTAGAATTCTCCGTAGGACGTAAGATAAATTTCGAGGTAAATATTTTTAATGTATTTTCGAAATTTACTGTAATCAGCTTGGTCAAAGTATTGATATAGCTTTTTTAGAATACCGTTTATGACCGCTGATTTTTTTGAGCATTCATTCCCGTCTTCTTTGATCTTTTTGAAAAGAACATTTTGTTTGTCCAGAAATACAGTCAACGTATCAACTGTTTCATAGACAATTTTTTCATTTTTCATACCTATTATTTTTCTTATTTCTATAATCATTTATACATTTTGTCAACTTTTGACACAAATGCTATAATAAGAACGTTAAGATAAGTTATAGAGGGCACGATGCTCAGGAGGAAGTTCATTTGTCGAAATTCCTTCCACATATAAACTAACAACTAACAACCACATATGCCACCACTAAACAAATTTACAACAAAAGCAAAAGAAGCTATTAGGAAGGCGCATGAGCTAGCTATCGAACGTGGACAAAACCACGTCAATTGTTTTCATATGTTGGCATCGCTACTTCTTCAAGAAGAATCAATGGTGATTTCGATTCTGGAAAAAATGGAGATCGACACAATACTCCTTACCGACTCACTCGTTGATTACATTGAAACTCCTGAAAGCGCGAGTACCCTATCACCGTCATACCAGATGTATCTGACGCCTGATTTGGCGCAAGTTATCGACAACTCAGTCAAAGTCGCCTCATCGCTCAAAGATGATTTCGTTTCCACAGAGCATCTCTTCATAGCACTTCTTGATATACCAGGGGAAATGAAAGAGCTCATGTCTCGCTTCAAGATTACCAAGGATGGTGCGATTTCAGTTTTGCAAGAACTTCGCAATCAAAATGTGAGCGATGCTGGTTCGAGCAAGAAATTTCGTCACCTTCACAAATTTACACGCAATCTGACCAAACTCGCACAGGAAGACAAACTCGACCCTGTTATCGGTCGTGACGCAGAGATTATGCGCCTGATGCAGATACTTTCACGACGCACCAAGAACAATCCTATTTTGATAGGTGAAGCGGGGACAGGAAAGACAGCTATCGTAGAAGGATTGGCACAACGCATTGCACACAATGATGTACCTGAAAGTTTGAAGGATAAGGAACTCGTTTCACTTGATCTCGGACTCCTCATCGCAGGGACCAAATTCCGTGGGGAGTTTGAAGAGCGATTGAAAGGACTCATCAAGGAAATCGAAAAAGCGGAAGGGAAAATAATCCTCTTTATTGATGAGATTCATACATTGGTTGGTGCCGGCGCAGCAGAAGGTTCAATGGACGCATCCAACATGTTGAAGCCTGCACTTGCTCGCGGAGAAATCCGTGCAATCGGCGCAACAACTATTCGTGAATATCAAAAACATATCGAGAAGGACCCAGCTCTTGCTCGTCGTTTCCAGCCTATTTTTGTAGAGGAACCAAGTTCTGAAGACACTATTGCGATTTTGCGTGGGCTCAAGGAAAAGTATGAGCTCTATCACGGAGTTCATATCACTGATGATGCTATTTTGGCAGCGGTCAATCTTTCGACGCGTTACATCACAAACAGATACCTTCCGGATAAAGCAGTCGACCTGATTGACGAGGCATCATCAGCACTTCGCATAGCATTGGAGAACAAGCCACAGGCACTCGAAGAAGCACACAGGAAAATCATGCGTCTGGAGATTGAAAAAGAAGCATTGAACAAAGAAATCGAAAGAGATGCTGACGCAGGGACGCGGGCACGCGTGAAGGAAATTCAGGCAGAAATCGGAAATCTCCGCGAGACAACTCGCGAGCTTGAACTCAAATGGCAGAATGAAAAAAATATTCTCGGTAATATTGCGAAAATAAAAAAAGAGCTAGAGTCGCTCCGTCTTGAAGCAGAAAATGCAGAGATGCGTGTTGACCTCGGGCGAGCAGCAGAGATTCGTTACGGACAGCTCCCGACACTTGAAAAGGAGCTTGAACAAAAAATGGGCAAGCTTAAGAAATTGCAGAAGACTCGTAGAATTCTCAAAGAAGAAATTACGGAAGAAGATATTGCGGAAGTTGTGTCTCGATGGACAGGTGTTCCACTCGTGAAAATGCTTGAAGGAGAGAGAAGTAAACTCGTACGCATCGAGGACGAGCTCAAGAAAAGAGTTATTGGGCAAGATGAAGCCATTAGCAAAATTGCAGGTGTCGTGAGGCGTAGTCGTGCAGGCATCTCTGATCCAGACAAACCTATCGGCTCGTTCATATTCCTCGGTCCTACAGGAGTCGGAAAGACAGAGCTCACGAAAGCGCTTGCAGAATTCATGTTCAATGACGAAAAGGCGCTCATACGTGTCGATATGTCGGAATACATGGAGCGACACAGCGTGTCCAAATTGATTGGTTCACCGCCGGGGTACGTCGGATACGATGAGAGCGGACAGTTCACAGAATCTATTCGTCACCGACCATACTCAGTCATATTGCTCGACGAGATAGAAAAAGCGCACCCTGAAGTCTTCAACATACTTCTTCAGGTGCTTGACGACGGACGACTCACTGACGGTAAGGGACGCGTTGTGAACTTCAAAAATGCAATCATTGTCATGACGTCTAACTTGGGAAGTCAGTTTATTCAGAAGATGGAATCGATAGGATTTTCAGCACACACACAAGAACAGGAATATACTGCAACAAAAGAAAAAGTTATGGACACACTCAAGGACCACTTTAGACCAGAATTTTTGAACCGTGTAGATGAGATTGTCGTCTTCGATGTCCTCTCGCCAGTTGTGATTCGTCAGATTGTTGAGATTGGCGTCAAGAAGGTAGCTGACAGATTGATCAACAAAGGAATTGAACTCCATGTTTCAACTGAAGCATATGATTACATGGCGAAAGAAGGATATAACCCACACTACGGAGCAAGACCACTCAACCGCTTGATTCAGACGAAGATTTTGAATCCTATCGCAACACATATTATCGTGAACGACGTGAGGAAAAAGGATGTTGTGAATGTTGTTATGAAAAATGGTGAGCTGTTGGTTGAAACCAAAAAGCCTCGTGCGGTAAAAGGGAAAAAAGAAAAAGTTGAAGTCGAATAATCAAAAAACTCCCTTCGGGGAGTTTTTTGATTTGTGCGCCGGGAAGGATTCGAACCTTCGTAGCCCGAAGGCGACAGATTTACAGTCTGTTGTATTTGACCACTCTACCACCGACGCATGAACTAACGAAGGGCAGTATACCAATTTTTAGCCAAAAATCAATGAAATATCTGTTGTCATCTCTGATATACTTATCTCTATGGAAACAAAAGAGGCAATATTTGCAGGCGGGTGTTTCTGGTGTACGGAGCATGATCTTCTGGCTGTGGCAGGTGTCATAGACGCATTTTCTGGCTACACGGGAGGCAAAGAAGAAGATGCTGACTACATGGCAGTCGCAAGTCATGCGACTGATCACAGAGAAGCTGTGCGCGTCGTTTATAATCCCGAACAAACGACATTCAAGAAGATTGCACAATTTTTCCTTGACCACATCGATCCGACAGATGCGGATGGTCAATTTGGTGACCGTGGTGAAAATTACAAAACAGCCATTTATTTTGCTGATGAGGAAGAGAAAATTATTACGCAAGATATCTTGCAAGAATTGGGGGGAAGTCATATTTACGACAAACCTATCGCTGTTGATGTCATAGCAAAAATGCCATTCTATAACGCAGAAGATGTTCATCAAAAATATGCAGACAAAAACGCAGTGCACTATGCGATATATCGCAAGGGCTCAGGGCGTGAGGATTTCGTGCAAAATGTTTGTCAGATTAGGGAAGATAAGAAAGTGGTATGGAAAGATTGATATGAGTCCATTGTCATACATCGAAATATCGAGATCGAGTCTGCTCCATAATGTGCGCGCCGTGAAGTCGCTTCTGCCAAAAGGAACAAAAATTGCTGTATCAATCAAAGCAAATGCCTACGGACATGGACAAAACGATATTGCCAGAATTCTTGAGAAGGAAGTTGATTACTTCCAGATCAATTCTATCGAAGAATTGAGAAGTTTGCGTACAGTTACAAAGAAACCCGTTCTTCTTTTGGGTTATATTGCAGAGAGCGACTTGAAGGAAACGCTGTTGCTCGGATGCCAAGTTACTGTCTTTTCTATAACTCACGCTAGAGCTATAAGTAGTGTTGCAAAAAGGATTGGAAAGAGACAAAAAATTCATCTTGCAATAGATGCACACTTGGGACGTGAAGGAATACTGCCTGAAGAAATTTTTGTCACTCTACAGTATTTGAAAAAGTTGAAAAATATAGAGCTTGTTGGCATCTACGCTCATTTTGCAAATATAGAGGACTCGACCAATCTCGTTCATGCAAAATTGCAAATCCGTACGTACGAAAATGTTCTCAAAGTTACAAAAGAGTTTGGGTACAACAAAATCATGCGACATATTTCGGCATCGTCCGGCGTTATGGCGCTCGACGGATTTTGCACATATGATCTTGTGCGTGTCGGCGTAGGTCTCTATGGAATGTGGCCGAGTGAGCACTTGCAGGAAATTCTTCAAAAGAAATTCAGATTGCTTCCTGTAATGCGTTGGGTATCTCATATCGCTCTCGTTAAATGGCTTCCCAAAGGACACACCGTCGGTTATGGACTTACATACAAAACAACCAAACCAATCAAAATCGCAATTGTTCCGCAAGGTTATGCAGACGGATATGCTCGCGGGCTTTCAAATAGAAGCGAAGTTTTGATACAAGGTAAAAGATGCAAAGTAATCGGGCGTGTATCGATGAACATGTTTGTTACGGATGTGACGAAACTCAAAAATGTGCAAAGAGAAGACGAAGTCGTCTTGCTTGGAAAACAACAAAAACAAGAAATTACTGCAGAAGAAATGGCGCTGACGCTCGATACAATCAATTACGAAGTGACAACTCGAGTTAGCTCACTCCTTCCTCGAAGGCTTGCAAAATAGGCTTTTTGTGCTAAAGTAAGTGCATGTCACAAGATAACCTAATGATTTTGCGAAATAAGGCCACGGGAACGGCTTATTATACAAGCAAAAATAAGAAAAAATTGGCTAATGTCAAAATTAAGCTCAAGAAGTATGACAAGAAAACTCGCAAACGAGTAGCGTTCGCTGAATCAAAGAAATAGAAATACAGGTTTTACGCTCTAGGTATTTGGTTTTAGCAAAATACGGTAAGTCAAAATAAGGTAGCCCAATCGGGGCTATTTTGCTATAGTAATGGCGTTCGCGGGGATGATTGGGCTAAAACATTTATAAGACAAATGTTCGCCCGATAATCGTAAAGTGAATGATTTAGGGCGATTAGTTAAGTGGTATAACTTCGGTCTCCAAAACCGATGTCGGAAGTTCGATTCTTCCATCGCCCGCCAGTTATTTTTGAACTTATGAATGAAAACCCGAAACAATGCTTGTATCACAGGGTTCCTGCTAGTTTGGAGGGAGATGTACTTCATCCACTAAATAAGCTGAAATTTTCAGAAAGAGTGAATCCTAAATTATATGAAGTCTACAAAAAGGTAATTGAAAAATACCAGAGTGAATACAGAAAAAGTATTCCAAATATTAAAATACCCACACTGCAAGATGCTACGTGGGGTGATGTTTTGCAAATGTCACCTATACATCCAGAAGATTTGAAAAAAGCTCTAAATTCCGCTGGTTTTGAAACACAAGAAGAGAAATTTTATCAAATTGATCCTGATCTTCTTGATGCGAAACTAACGACGATATATTTGTACGAAGATGAAATTGGTGATGAAGATCCAGAAAATTACACAGATCTCACACAGGAAAGACTTCTAAAACATTCTGTTGTGCCACAGAAAACCATTGATTTTTATAAGAAATTTAAACGAGATCATCCCGAAAAGGAATTTAGATTATTTTTTGCTCATATACCGCACGCTTTTTACAAAGGCTCTATTGAAGATGTTTCAAACCTGCCTGTTATTACCGTGACTGCTTCCAAGAAAGAAGATGTAGATAAATCACTTTAATCAATCCACAAAATTTCTTTGTCTCTTTTGAACCACGTTCGCTGTCTCTTTGCGTAATGCCAGATAGCTAACTCAAGCTCAGAGAGTAGAGTAGTCATTTTTCCGCCAGCTGGCTGATTGTTTTGGAGATAGAGCGCACAATATCTGCATTCAAGTCCCAACTCTTCCATTCTTTTCCAAGAGACTCCAGAATTGTGGAGTTTTTTGGCTTCGCGGAGCATTCCCGCTTTCATTCGTGAGAGAAGGCGAGTGTGAATATTCTTCTTGAGTACATCGTCAGGCAAATCAATACCGATTGTCAAAACTTTGTACATTGGTTTTATTTCCACTTTCGGCACCTTGCCCAGAGTCGTTGCTATTTCGATTGCTCGTATGAGACGCACTTTGTTTTTTGTATCGACTGTTTTTGTACGAAATGAATCAAGTTTCTCGAGCATCGAGAGAAGCTCTGGCAAAGTTTTCTTTTCCAAGACTTTTCGCAATTTTGTATTTGCTTCGACTTGAGGAAGAACTATTCCTTTTGTTATTGCATCAACATAGAATCCTGTTCCGCCCACGAGAATGGGAAGATGTCCTCGTTTATGAATCCCTGCGATTGCTTTCTCTGCATCTATTTTGAACTGCGCAACTGAATACACGCGTTTTGGATTTGCAATATCAAGCAAGTGGTGGCGAATACCGGACATTTCCTTTTTTGTCGCTTTACCAGAAAGTAAGTTTAAACCACGATACACCTGTCGGGAATCAGCAGAGACAATCTCAGCGACAATGCTGGATTTTTTTAATGATTTAGCTAGAGAAATAGAAAAGGATGTCTTGCCTGAAGATGTGGGTCCGACAATGGCAATGAGGGGAAGCATGTTAGCTTGTGATGACGCGTATATCTGCTCCGATAGAGTTCAAGCGTTCAGCAATATCCTCGTATCCTCTGTTGATCATATACACATTACGGAGCATGGAAACACCGTGTGCACCGAGCATAGCTATCATGATGACGACAGATGGACGTAATGCTGGCGGACAAACGATTTGTGCTGGCTTGAGAGGCTCTACAGCGCCATCTATATACAATCTATGTTGGTCAGCAAGCGTGAGATTGGCACCCATACGGTTGAGATCTGTGAGATATATCATTCTGTTTTCATACACCCAATCGTGGATGAGAGTTTGACCCTTTGCTTTCATCGCAGGAATGACGAAGAATGGCAGGTTGTCCATGTTTACTCCCGGATATGGATTGGAATGGATTTTGTCATCAAGGGCACGCAAATTGGAAGGGAAGACAGTGATGTCCGCCAGATTTGTTCGTTCGTTATCAGATTTATAGAGTTTTCTCCTTTTGTATTTCAATCCCATCTTCTCGAGTTTGTAGAGTTCGAGTTCAAGGAAATCAATCGGACAGTGTGTGATAGTGAGTTCAGAATCTGTCGCTATTGCCGCTGAGACGAACATCATTGATTCGATAGGATCTTCACTGTTGTGATATTCGATTGTTTCATTGATGTCTGCTATGCCGTGGACAGTAAGAGTCGATGTGCCGATGCCATCTATTTTGACGCCACATTTTTCCAAAAAGAAACACATCTCCTGTACCATGTAGTTGGAACTTGTGTACTTGATGGTTGTTTTGAGGGGGATAAGAGCGGCAGCCATAAGAATGTTTTCGATTGCCGTATCTCCAGACTCATACATAATTATATTCTTTGCAGATAATTTGTCATGGCTGATTTGATAGTCTTGTTGTGTCACTTTTACTTTGATACCCAAATCATACAGACCGTAGCGGTGAGCTGCGATAGAACGTTTACCGAGCTGACATCCTTGCGCATGTGGTATTGAAAAAGATGAAAGGTGATGTACTAATGGACCTATCAACATCACAATAGAGCGTGTCTTGATTGCAGATTCTATATTGAGATTTTTGAGTGAATACTTTTTTGGTGGAGTAATTTCGACCGTGTTGGGTCCAGTCCATTTGATTGTGACACCGAGTGATTCGATAATCTCAACAACACGGTTTACTTCTTCGATGCGAGCTATACCGTGCAAAATTGTTTTTCCTTTGTTTAAAAGTGATGCACACAAAAGTCCGACTGAGCCGTTTTTTGAATAGTTTGTGCGGATTGATCCTGCGAGCTTTTTTCCACCGTGAATCTCAAAATCAATAGAATTGTTTATAGAAAAGATCTTGTGATCTAGGACTGCAGAGATTTTGCTAAGCACTCCAGTCGTGAAATTCTGCTCGCCTTTCTCCATGCGCGCAACAGCACTCTGAGAAGTCTTCAATGCTTTGGCGAATGCTTCTTGGGTCATACCACGCTGCTCGCGAAGCTTTTTGATGAATTTGCCTATCTTTTGATGTTCTGTTTGAGTCATAATCGCCATTTTATATCATCTATGATATAATTGCAAGCATGTTGAAGATCAAGGAAAATGTGCCAGCAAGCGAACTCTCGACATTCCGACTTGGCGGACTTGTGCGGTACTTTCTCATTGCTGAGACTCAGATGGATGTGAAAGATGCGGTAGAGTTTGCGAAGCAAAAAGATCTGCCATTTGTTGTCACGGGAGACGGCTCAAATATTATATGGAGCGATGATACGCATAGCGTTGTTGCACTTCAGGTAGCCTTGCAAGGCATGGAAGTGATTTCTGAAGACGCAACGAGCATCACATACTCAATTGGTGCAGGTGAAAACTGGGATAATTTTGTTGCGTTTGCAGTTTCCCAAAATGTGTCCGGTGTAGAAGCGATGTCTGCAATTCCTGGTACAGTCGGCGCAACCCCCGTCCAAAACGTCGGTGCATATGGTCAGGAAATCAAGGACGTGTTTGTATCACTTGAAGCATATGATATGAATAATAAAGAGGTGAGGAAACTCTCTCTTGATGATTGCCGATTTCGCTATCGCGACAGTTTATTCAAAAGTGACGAAAAGGGAAGATATATCATACTTTATGTCGTGTTGAAACTTTCCAAGCTCCCGCCGACTATTCCAAAGTATCCTGGTGTCAAGAAGTATTTTGAGGAAAATGGGATTGAGAATCCAACACTTCAGGAAATACGGAACGCGATTATTGAAATCAGAAAGAGTAAATTGCCAAATCCAACAATTGTTCCCAACTGTGGATCATTTTTTGAGAATCCTATAGTGACGAAAAAAATCGCAAATGCAATCAAGCAAAATTTTCCAGATGCAAAAATGTTTGATTTGCCAGACGATACAGTCAAAGTTCCGGCGGGCTGGCTCATCGAGAGAGCAGGTTTCAAAGGAAGAGTGATAGGCAACGGCAAGATCAAGGTGCATCCAGATAATGCACTTGTGCTCACGAATTTTGGTGGAGCAACATTTGCAGACCTTGATAGCGCACGAGAAGAGATAAGACGTACAGTTACAGATATGTTTGGAATAGAGCTTGAGCAAGAACCAAACGTCATTGACTTTTAGTGATTGTGGTTGTAGTGTCAGGACAAATCTCCTATATGAAACAAACAGTTTTGACGGTATCCTTTACTGGATACACTAACTCTCCAGAATTTGAAAAAAAGATCAAAGATGTAATTCGAGGAATAAGAAATGAGAAAGATGGCACACTGACATATGAAAATATATATCTGTTTTGTGAAAAAGGAAACTATACGATCAAGGTGCACCTTTCCAAGATTAGTATCAAACATGAGTTGTTGAAGTTGTGGAAATTTGAGATTTCAAAACGCGTTCTCCAATTCTCTAAGGCGAATTTGAATATCACAATAAACGATTGTGAATTAATATAAAATCTATCGCCGCTTCCCCCAAGCGGCCTTTTTTTTGCATGCAAAGAATCGCCTTTTAAGTCTCTTGACCAGAAAAATAATGTAGCTTCATGCTACATTATTTTTCTGGTGCTCTAATTATACACTTTGCTCGAACTTTTTTCGAAGCACAAAGTGACTAATACAATACGGACTCGGTTTTGCGGAAGCATTTATCTCTGGGATATGGTTTCCGCAAAACCTCGGCTACTTTCGGATTTCGCAAGCGGAGGAGGAGGGGTCTGGGGAGGGATCCTCCGCTTGCTCCATCTGTTTTCTTTTGGCGAAATTCGGGGCGGGCAGAAATTCAAAATGCAAATTCAATATTGTGCCTCTGACATTTTACTATATATCGTCCTTGATCTAAAGGGGATGCACCCTCGGCATCCGCCT
>CAZSFR010000016.1:0-19026 GCA_964606295.1 uncultured Candidatus Saccharibacteria bacterium | reverse complement strand
TTCGGATTGGAGTCTGAAACTCGACTCCATGAAGTTGGAATCGCTAGTAATCGCGGGTCATCAAACCGCGGTGAATACGTTCTCAAGTCTTGTACTCACCGCCCGTCAAGTCAAGGGAGCCGGGAGTACCCGAAAGCTCACATTTGTGGGACTACGGTAAGCTCGGTGACAGGGACTAAGTCGTAACAAGGCACGGGTAGCGGAAGCTGTTCGTGGATTAACTCAAATGAGAAAAATATTTCGTCTCTTTTTTAAGAACGAATTCCTTGGTCGGTTATCGCAAGATAATAAAGTTGATGGGATCTTTCAAACCCATATGGCACTTCGGAAAGACGAAGACCTAAATATTGGGATGGAGCAATGTTACAGAACGAAACATAAGAAAGTGCATTTGCGCAATCTTGTGAATCAACAATCACTAATTTCGAAAACTATAACTGGTTTCAAACAATGAATGAACAAAAAGACACCCGTCCAAAGCAGGTGTCTTTTTGTTATTCACCTCACGAATTTGATAAACAAGTTTCGGTATTCTTTCGAAATAAGGAACACCAGCTCCTTATTTCGAAAGTATGAAAAATGATTTTTTATTGTTAATTGACAACGACATCGGAGCGTGGTAGTGTCACAATAACAAAGAAACAATTTTTTAAAAAAAAAAAAATTAAAAATGAAAAAAACCTATCTTCTGGCAGCAATTCTGCCTTTATTTTTCTTAACTTCATGCGATCTTTTCAAAAAAGATGTTGAAGATGTTGTTGAAGAAGCGATACCAGTGTGGACAAGCGCTCAGGAACTTTCCTATGTTGAGTATGACTTCGTTGATGCGTATTATACATACAGAGTAAATTACAGTGGTGGGTATCAGGATGACATCAGAACAAATTTCAAGAATTCGGTTTCAGAGTCCAGCAGTGATGCAAATGGAACAATTGCAGATAAATATCACGACTGGCGTGTTGATAACCCCGATGCTGATGGAGACACATTCTTAAGCGTTCCTGGTGATGATGTAGATTATCTGTATCCATTCTTCGAAGATTATCCCGGATATTTTTCCGATTTTAGGAATAATTACACTGTATATGGTGAAGAAATTTCTCTTGATTTTCTGCAAACAGCCTCTGATTTGAAAACAAACCAGATCGTGGATGATGTCTGTCAGGAATTTATTGAAAACTGGCGAATAGCTTCGGATAATACTGATGAGTATGACTTTCAGGCACTTGTTTTGACAGGAAAGCTAGGAAAGAAGTAGTGAATATTCAAGAAACTGAAACACCTCAGTGTCTGAGGAAGGCGCCCTTGCAAATGATCAATATTTGTAAGGGTTTTTTTGTTGTTTTAGCCGGTCGCATTGCCCGATTTCAAGACTTTTCCACATTCAAAACGTCGTAAAATTTTCTGACAATCTCGCGCCGAGCCTGCGAAAATTTTCTCCGACATTTCTCCACACAACGTTGCTGGTGGACGCTCGTTTGGCAGAGCTCTTTACAACTCCCAAAGTGTTTTGCTTACATTAGTTTCCGCTTCATTTTTTCTAGGATACTTGCAGGAAATTTTATACAATATGTATCCAAACAAATTAGCAAATTCAAATTATTAGATTAATTTATCAGAAAACTTTATGGTCATGAACATCTCTATCACCAAGCGCGACGGCACACGAGAGCCGTTCAACGCTGACCGCATCAACCGCTCGATCGAGCTCGCATGCGCAGGACTCACTGATCCGATAGGCAAGGTTACACAGATTGCTACAGAAACCCGTTTGACGCTCTACGATGGCATCACAACAGAGGAGATGGACCAAGCGACCATAAATGCTGCTCTCCAAAACGCACAACTTGATACCGAATTCGACAAGGCAGCGACACGGCTATTCTTGAAGACTATATACAAGAGGGTGCTCGGAGACTTCGACGCAGACACAGCTGATTTCAAAGAGCTTCACAGGGCACATTTCAAAGGATATATCCTTGATTCTATCGAAAAGGCTCTCCTCGATGAGAGATTGGGAACACTTTTTGACCTAGATGAACTCGCCAGCGCACTTGAGCCGGAGAGAGATGAGCTCTACAAATACTCAGGCGTTTCTACTATGGCAGATCGCTATATGTTGAAGGGTGGTGACAGGAAGACTGTAGAGACACCTCAGTTTTTGTGGATGCGTATAGCGATGGGACTTTCTTTGACCGAAGAGAAACCGACAGAGTGGGCGAAGAAGTTTTATAACAAGATGTCGACACTCGAGTATCTTTCTGCTGGCTCAACCAACTTGGGCGCAGGTACACCGTCGCCAAAACTCTCGAACTGTTTTTTAATGGAAATGCATGATGATATGGAGCACATTGGCAAAACTGTATCAGACGTCCTCCTTCTTTCGAAGGCCACAGGAGGTATCGGACTTTCGGTGACCAAACTTCGCGCGTCAGGATCTCTGCTCAAATCTTCCAACACTGTGTCCTCTGGCCCGATTCCTTTCATGCACATCATCGACTCGGCTATCCGTGCAGTACAGCGTGGTGGCAAAAAGAAGGGAGCACTTTGCTTCTACATGGAAAACTGGCACCTAGATTTCCAGGATTTTATCGATCTCAAACAAAACGCAGGAGATGACTATCGTCGCACGCGAACTGCCAACACTGCTGTCTACCTTTCTGATGAATTCATGCGTCGTGTGGTCAAAGGTGAGGACTGGTATCTATTTGATCCTAACGAAGTAAAAGATCTTCCGGAGCTCTACGGTATAGAGTTTGCAAAACGATATTGTGAATATGTTGAACTCGCGAAGCAAGGCAAAATAAAACTTTGGGACAAAATGCCTGCACGTCAACAATACAAAAACATTTTAGTGTCTCTCGAGACAACATCTCACCCATGGCTCACATGGAAAGATACGATCAATGTCCGCGCTCTCAACAACAACACAGGCACTATCCATTCGTCCAACCTTTGTACAGAAATCACTCTCCCTCAGGATCGCGACAATGTCGCAGTTTGTAATTTGATCTCTATCAATCTCGCACGCCACGTCGTCGGTGGGCAAGTTGACTGGCATCGTCTCGAAGACTCAGTGCGACTATCTATCCGCCAGCTCGACAACCTCGTAGATATCAACATGCTTCCGATTCCTGAAGCGCGAAAGGCGGACAACGACAACCGCGCTGTTGGCCTCGGTCTCATGGGATTTGCTGATACTATCGAACAACTCGGTATGTCATACGAAGACATGGACGCATTCGATTTCACAGACAAAGTATTTGAATTCATAAGCTATATGGCGATAGACGAAAGTGCTCGATTGGCAGAAGAGCGTGGAAGCTACAAAAATTTTCCAGGCTCTGGTTGGTCAAAAGGTCTTGTGCCTATAGACACGCTCAGTCGCCTAGAAGAAGAACGCGGAGTACCCCTTTCGCTCAAGAAGGAATCAGTCGCAAGCATCTCTCTATCTTTGGATTGGAATAGTTTGCGTGCGAAAGTGAAGAAGGGGGTACGTAATGCGACCGTCATGGCTATTGCACCGAATGCGAACATTGGACTTGTTGCTGGTACATCTCCGGGCATAGATCCACGTTTTGCTCAGATGTTTTCCCGCAACAAAATTTCTGGTAAGTATCTCGAGGTCAATCCAAACATGGTCAGTGATTTGAAAAAGGCTGGTGTCTGGGAAAAAGTGCGTGATGATATCATCAAGCATTACGGCGATCTCGAACCGATCGACGACATTCCTGATGAGATCAAGCGCATCTACAAAACATCATTTGCTATTGATCCGTTTGCATTTATCGAAGTTGCTGCTCGCGCACAAAAGTGGGTTGATCAGGCTATCTCTCGCAACATGTATCTCGAGACACGCGACATAGATACTGTGATGAATATTTATCAGGCAGCATGGGACAGGGGATTGAAGAGTACGTACTACCTACACATGAAGCCTCGCCATTCTGCAGAACAATCGAATTTGAAGATTAACAAAAGCGAGATGATGGGACGAAAGGGATTTGCATCGCTTCGTGAGAGGAGTATTCCGGCTGTAGCGAGCCAAGTTATCAGTGAAGTCCCCGTAGAGCTTGCCATATCGAGTGACCAAGCACCACTTCCGCTTTCAACGTCTGTTATTGCTAACGAAACGAAACAACAGCAATTTGTAGTCCATGCTCCAGAAGATCCGGCCGACGCGCATATCTGTGAAGGATGCCAGTAAGAAATTTGCAGAGCAAATTTCTTACATGAGCAATTAACAATTATCAAACAATTTCTGCGTTTCATTAATCATTATTAACTATTAATTCTTAATTATCTTATGATACTTGGCAAAGCGTCCCCAGAGGACATGAATCTTCATCCCATGCACTACAAATGGGCTTATGAACTTTATAATCAGGCTGTTAGAAATACTTGGTTTCCGCACGAGATTCCTCTCGGAGAAGATCTCAATGACTGGCGGGACATGACAGAAGACGAACGTCATGCAGTCAAATTTTTGATGGCATTCTTCAATCCTGCCGAACTCATCGTGAACAGGTCTCTTGCTCTCGGTGTCTATCCATATCTCAAGTCTCCAGAATGCCACCTCTATCTTGCAAAGCAAATGTGGGAAGAAGCAAATCACTGCGTTGCTTTCGAGTATGTTCTCGAGACATTCCCCTTTGACCGTGACACAATATACAACATACACATAGATACTCCGTCCATGTTTGCCAAGGAAGGTTTCATAAACAAATACCTGAAGAGAATGACTGAAGATGATTTGGATATTTCAACTCCAGAAGGCAAGAAAGATTTTGTCAGAAATCTGGTGGCGACAAATATTGTTATGGAAGGTGTCTGGTTCTACACGGGATTTATGGTTGCGCTATCATTTCGCCAGAGAAACAAGCTTCGCAATTTTGGTTCGATGATCAATTGGGTTGTTCGTGATGAGTCGCTCCATCTCAAATTTGGTATCAATGTGATTCAGCATGCACTCGAAGAAAATCCCGAACTTTTGACTGAAGAGTTCGCAAATGAAATTCGTGACATTATCATCGAAGGAGTCAATCTCGAGGTCGCTTACAACAAGGATCTTTTTCCAACTGGAATTTTGGGATTGAACGCAGACTATGTGAACCAATATGTTATGTACATTGCTGATCGTCGTTTGGAAGAGCTCGGACTTCTCCCACACTACAATGCGACAAATCCTGCAAAATGGATGACCACCGCAAACGACGTATACGAATTAGTCAACTTCTTCGAAGCACAAAACACGAGTTACGAAGTAGATGCAACAGGGCACTCACAAGAAAAGAAAAAGAGTACGGAAACTCCGATGGCGGAATAAAGAATTTCACTGCACGTCAACGTATTTTCTCGTATTCTCTCCAGTCGCGCTCGCAAGGCTCAGCGAAATTAAATACGGTATTGTGAACAGAAAATAGGAATCAAAAAAACACCCCGGAAGGGTGTTTTGCATAAAGTGCCAAAAAGTGTATAATCGTGCCTGCTGTATTGGATAACCGCGCCACGTCTATCGTGGTGAGGAAAGTCCGAACACAACCTTCTTTCCGCTATTGTGCATGCTGCCTTTTTCTTTGCTGCCAAGTGAGAAAACTAGCGTGGTATGCACAATTGCGGACGGAAGGAGCACGGTAGCGGGTAACGCCCGTCTGGAGTAATCCAAGAGGTGCGAGCAGAAACGCCAACGCCTAAAGGCTAGGGCTCCGTAAGGAGTTGTCGCATGGAAACATGTGGATGAAACGGCAAAATCCTTACCTTTGTGCAAGACCGTATTCTCTGAGTAATCAGAGTTTGAGTCGCTTGAGTTTTCGAGCAATCGAAGACCTAGATAAATGGTTATCAATGCTGGTTGGCAATCCGCCAGCTGGCGGAACAGAATTCGGCTTATTGGTACAGCAAAAACATGAAAACACCTCCGTGCAAACGGAGGTGTTTTCTCTTGAGAAAAGACCAAAATTTGACATTTTAAACGATATCTGCTATACTCTGTTTGTGAGTATAGAGCTTCAATAATTATTAAAAACAATTGCCTCGCAAAGCCCCCGCAAGGGGGCTTTTGTGTTACAAAAGCACGGTTTTGTATTTTCGTGTATAATCAGATAAGTGCGATCTGCTGTATAGCTTGTAGGTGATCGCACTCACATAGGCAATTGTGTTGGAGTTTCGCCATCACCTACATATCTCTACAGCAGGGCGCCAAAAAGAACTTCGCGAAAGCGAGGTTCTTTTATTTATATTCGTCACAAAAATCAGAATGACAAATGTAACATGCTGACATTTTCATTTGTATAAACTCATGTTTGCAAAAATTATTCTTACTAATCAAGTATGGGATGCTAATAAAATAATATTTTGTGAAAAATAATTTTGGAAAGTTATCCACAGTTTGCGCAAATATCTATTGCGAAGGATGTGAATGTGTATGATAATTAATACATAGACGCAGTGATATTTTTTAAAAAGTTATTTTAATCTTTTAAAGGTCGCTCACTGCAGTTATTACAATTTAGTAAAAAATATTTTTATGGCAGCAAAGAAAAAGGTAGCAAAGAAAAAGGTAGCTCCAAAGAAAAAGGTAGCAGCAAAGAAGAAGTCAACAAAGAAGAAGCGATAAGCTCATTCTTTCCCACTTAAGCAAATTCCTCCCCCTATCCGGGGGATTTTGCTTTTATGATGGTGACACCTCAGGCAAAACGTAAACTCGCACTAATATAATATATATTGCCGAGCTCAGCTTCCGGGTTTTATGCCCACGATGGTACACAAAGATTCATACATTTCGGATATGGAAAAACCCCCCATTTTATGCTAAAATCCACTAGTTATGCCATTTTTAAAGAAGATTTTCGGTGACGAAAGCGATACATTTGTTTCGAAAGCAAATAAAACAGTCCAAAAAATAAACGCACTCGAGGATGCGGTTTCGAAGCTCGCAGACAGTGATTTTCCTAAGGAAACTGCAGAACTGAAAGCACGACTCGTTGCGGGAGAAAAAATTGATACAGTTTTGCCACAAGCATTTGCGCTTGTTCGTGAGGCTACGAAGCGAACACTGGGACAACGTCACTACGATGTACAACTTATCGGAGGCATGGCGCTCCATGCAGGCAATATCGCAGAAATGCGTACTGGTGAAGGAAAGACACTCGTCGCTACATTGCCAGCATATCTGAACGCACTTACAGAGAAAGGCGTCCACGTGATTACGGTCAACGATTATCTCTCACGTCGTGACGCAACATGGATGGGGCAGATTTACAATTTCCTAGGACTTTCTGTTGGAGTTCTCAATTCTCAGAATCAATCATACTTATACGATGCGACGCATATAACGAAAGAGGAGGACAAAGAGCGTGATGAGACGGGCTCGTTCAAAGTTCTGCATGAATTTCTGCGTCCAAGTTCTCGAAAAGATGCATATCTTGCAGACATCACTTACGGAACAAATAGCGAATTTGGCTTTGACTATCTCCGTGACAATATTGCTTCCACAATAGATCGCGTCGTTCAGCGTGGACACCGTTTTGCTGTCGTGGACGAGATAGACTCTATTTTGATAGACGAAGCACGAACACCTCTTATCATCTCAATGCCGTCTGGCGACTCCGATGAATTCTATAAGCAGTTTGCAGTAATTGCTCGCACTCTTGTCAAAGATGTTGATTTTGTCGTTGATGAAAAGCAACGCGCAATAAGTATGACTGATGCTGGTATTACTCGAGCAGAAGGTCTTTTGGGTATTAATGAGATTTATTCTGAAAAGGGGATAAAGTATGTTCATCACCTCGAAACTGCTGTCCGAGCACAAGCTTTGTTCTTCCGCGACAAGGAGTACGTCATCAAAGACGATGAAGCAATCATTGTTGATCAATTCACAGGACGCCTCCAGCCAGGACGACGCTGGAGCGAAGGATTACATCAAGCGATTGAAGCAAAAGAAGGAATCAAAATAAAGGAAGAAAGTAGGACCGCAGCCTCGATTACCTACCAAAACTTTTTCAGATTTTACGAGAAGCTCTCAGGTATGACAGGTACGGCGAAAACTTCTAAAGAAGAATTCTATAGTGTCTACAAACTGGATGTTATCGCTGTGCCGACACATCGTACAACTGCTCGCGACGATCACGATGATTTGATATTCCAAACAGAGAAGGGTAAATGGAAGGCGATTTCTCGCAAAGTCAAAGAATTGCACGAAAAGGGACAGCCTGTATTGATAGGTACAATCTCTATCGAACGCAACGAGCTCCTCTCTGCATATCTCAAAAGCGAAGGTGTTCCACACACTATCTTGAACGCAAAGAACCATGAACAGGAAGGAGAGATAATTGCAAATGCTGGTCTCAGGGGTGCGGTAACGATTGCGACAAACATGGCAGGCCGTGGTATCGACATCAAACTCGGTGGCGCTGTTTCGAATGATGAAGAATATGCAACTGTCAAAGGCCTCGGCGGTCTATATGTCTTGGGTACCGAACGACACGAAGCACGACGTATCGATGACCAGCTTCGTGGACGTGCAGGACGACAAGGTGATCCGGGTGAGACGCAGTTTTTTGTCTCTCTTGATGACGACCTCATGAGAGTTTTCGGAAGTGAACGCATCAAGAAAATGATGGGCAAGTTTGGTATACCAGAAGATGAGCCAATCAAAAATGGTCTTATCACAAGCGGTATCAAAAGTGCTCAATCTAAAATCGAAGGATTCCATTTTGATGCCCGCAAACACACACTTGAATACGACAACATATTAAATACACAGCGTGAAGTCATTTATTCTCGTCGACGCAAATTGCTCGCAAGTGACAAAGACGGCATCAAAGCGCTTATCGAAGAATTCAAATCCCTCGGCAATGAATCGCGAGAGATTATCGGAAAGAAAGAAAAAGAAATTCCCGAAACAACATTTTTGGAGACTGTACGTAGAATTGCTCTTCATGTAAACGACCTTCTCTGGATAGAGCATTTGGAATCGATGGATTATATGCGCTCATCAGTCAATCTCCGCGCATATGGACAACGCGATCCATTGATAGAGTATCAGAAGGAAGGGCTCAAGATGTTTCGCGATATGGAAATGCAGTTCAAAACTCAGTCCATTGATCTCATTGATGTCATGCAAATCCAAACGACAGCTCAGATGCCTGAAGTTGTTGAAGAGAAAAGGACTGTAGAAATACACGAATCTGTTGGGCAATTTGGCGCAAATACTGAAAGTGGCGCAAAACCTGATGCACAGCCAAAAGGCGAATATGGTGGCGTGGGTCGAAACGACCTATGTCCATGCGGAAGCGGCAAAAAATTCAAAAAATGCCATGGTGAAAACTCTTAAAGAAATAACAAAAGATATTCCCATACTCGAGGTTGTTGGGAATCTTGATATTCCGATAAGTGGCATTTCGTATGATACACGAGGAAAGATCGAGGCGGAAGGATGTTTTGTCGCAATCAAAGGCAATACCTTTGACGGGCACTCCTATATTCACGACGTGATAGCGCGTGGAGCTCATGCAATAGTTTGCGAACATATTGATGATCCAGTGGAAAATATTACGTATATCAAAGTTGGAAATGCGTATGATGCGATCGCAAAAATGTCAGAGGCTTTCTTTGATTATCCATCGCGCAAACTCAAGCTTGTTGGTGTGACGGGAACCAATGGCAAGACGACCACAGCGACACTCCTGCATTCATTTTTCCGAGCTCGCGGAGAGAGCGCAGTTCTCCTCTCGACAGTAGAGAACAAGATAGATGACAATGTGTTGTCTGCGTCGCAGACAACACCAGATCCCTACGATATCTCGCGTATACTTCATGAGGGAGTTTCAAACGGGGCGAAATACGCGTTCATGGAAGTATCTTCTCATGCCATAGATCAGAGGCGTGTGAGCGCTCTACACTTCAAAGGCGGGATTTTCACCAATATCACGCACGATCATTTGGATTACCATAAAACATTTGAAGAATACGCTCGAGTGAAAAAGCAATTTTTTGACGAACTTCCAGCACATGCCTTTGCGATCTCCAATCGCGACGACAAGCAAGGGGAATGGATGTTGAAACATGCTCTGGCGAAAAAGTATCTTTATTCACTTCACGACGAAGCAGATTTCAAAGGTGAGATAATTTCGAGCACGCTCGAAGGTTTGGACATGACAATCAACAACTCTCCGCTTCACGTACCACTTATCGGTGCATTCAATGCGTACAATACACTCGCTATATATGGCGCGCTATTGCTTTTGGATATTCCAGAAGATGAAATACGAAGCGGACTTGCGAAGCTTTTGCCTCCACGAGGAAGGGTGGAATTTGTAGAATCCGCAAATGGTGTTTTTGGTGTTGTCGACTACGCACATACACCTGACGCACTCGAAAACGTGCTCACGACGCTCCGTGAAGTAGGCAAAATGAAAATAATATCTGTTGTCGGATGTGGTGGCGACCGTGATCCTTCGAAGCGCTCTCCCATGGGTAAAATCGCTCATTCTCTCTCTGACTATTGTTTTTATACATCAGATAACCCGCGCAGTGAAAATCCTGAGAAAATAATTGATATGATGATAGCGGAATTGCCAGAAGATGAGACATGGGCGCGCGAAAGTGACCGCAGAGATGCAATCACAAAAGCTGTCGCCTTGGCAGAGTCAGGCGATATCGTGCTCGTCGCAGGCAAAGGGCACGAAGATTATCAAGAAGTGGACGGAGAAAAGCATCATTTTTCTGATGTGGAAGAACTAAAAAGGGCATTCGACATATGAAACAATCGGAATATCAAAAATATTTCAAAGACAAAAAGATCACCGTGATGGGGCTCGGGCTTTTGGGACGCGGAATACAGGTGACTGAATTCTTGGCGCAACAGGGAGCACGACTCACGGTGACTGATACGAAGACCAAAAAAGAATTGGCACCATCGCTTGCAAGGCTCAAGAAATACAAAAATATCCGCTATGTGCTCGGCAAGCACAATCTCAAGGATTTTGAAAACGTCGATATGGTGGTCAAAGCCGGAGGTGTGCCATTAGATTCTGTCTATATCAAGCATGCAAAAAGACAGGGGATCGAGATAGCTATGGACGCATCACTCTTCGCAAGAATCGCACAAGGTGTTCGCATCGTCGGGGTGACCGGAACACGGGGCAAGTCTATGACGACTTCTGCGATCTATCATATGTTGAAAGGTAATGAAAAGAAATTGAAAGCCAAGGTCTACGTCGGAGGCAATCTCCGTGGCATGGCGACACTTCCGCTTTTGAAAAAAGTGGAAGAGGGTGATATTGTGGTGCTCGAACTCGACTCTTGGCAATGCCAAGGATTTGGCGACGAGAAACTCTCACCTCATATTTCTGTCTTCACTTCATTTATGGAGGATCATATGAATTATTATGGTTCGATTAATCGAACCACTCCCACAGCTATGAAGGTATATTTTGCAGATAAGGCAAATATTTTTCGTTATCAAAAACGTGGTGAGACGCTGATCATTCGCCCAGGAATGCAAAAATATATCAAGGCAAAAGATATCAAAGCCAGTCTCATAGTTGCACGGAAGGAAAATCTCAAAGATATAAAGCTCCAGGTCATCGGCGAACACCAGATAGAAAACCTTGCTTGTGCATTTGAGGTCGGTAAGATCCTTGGTCTTTCAACAAAAGATATCAAAAAATCTCTCATGACATTTAAAGGCCTCGAAGGGCGCATGGAGCTTTTGGGTGAAGTAAAGGGGGTCAAAATATACAATGACAACAACGCCACTACCCCTGAAGCAACAAGCGCAGGCCTAAAGACTTGCTCAATCAAAAGTCAAAAGTCAAAAGTCCAAAGCAAATTCATTATTCTTATCGCGGGAGGCAATGACAAAAACATTCCACTCAAAGGTTTGTCGCAAGCTATCAAGAAATACACCAAGCGTGTTTATTTCCTGCCGGGTACTGGTACCCATCGCTATTTAGACGAAGGGTATTTCCAGAACAATGTACTTTTGGTCCGTGATCTCAAAGAAGCAGTCACTCTTGCGATAAGGGAAGCAAAAAAAGGCGATACGATTCTTTTTTCCCCAGCCTTCTCCTCTTTTGGACAATACACCAACGAGTATCAACGAAATGATGAGTTTGTGAAGATAATTACTCAACTAGCTCTCAAACGTTAGAAATTAGAATTTTTGTTTTCGTAATAGACATAAAAAATGAAAATAAATTTAAAAAAAATAAAAAAAGTATACATACTCGGTATCGGCGGTATCGGGGTTTCAGCGATCGCGCGGATGATGAAAGCAGAGGGGAAGGAAGTGAGTGGGCTCGATGCGGGAGAATCAGAAATAGTAGAGGCGCTTCGAAAAGAAGGGATTTCTGTTGCAGTTGGACCCAATTCGAGCGATGTACCAGTCGGAACTGAACTCGTTGTCCATACTCGTGCGCTCGAGGTCGCAGATGCGCATATACTCGAGGAAGTGAAAGCGAAGGGAATTCCACTTCTCTCGTACCCGCAAGTCTTAAAGATGATCTCCGAGGACAAATACACGATCGCGATCTCAGGCATGCATGGCAAGACAACAACGACTGCTATGGTCTCGCATATGATGAAGCGGTGCGGGCTTCACCCGACAACGATAGTAGGCTCTATCATGAAAGATGTCGGGAGCAATTTTCTTGCCGGTGACAGCGACTACTTTATCGTTGAGGCTGACGAATACCGTCGGAGCTTCCTCAATCTCTCACCCAAAGTTTTGGTCATAACGAATATCGACGAAGACCATCTCGACTATTACAAAGACATAGACGATATAAAGGACGCATTCCACGAGCTTGCGATGAAGGTGCTAGCTGACGGCGTTATCATTTGCAATCCTGACGCGCCGTATGTGAAAGATGTGATAGAGGGAGTACAAACGGAGGTAGTAAATTATGCTCACAATCTTGCAGACATTCCTAGTCTCCTTGTCCCTGGTGCTTACAATCGTGAAAATGCCGCATGTGCATTTGCTGTTGGTCGACATCTTGGACTACATAGGAAAGAAATTGAGGATGCACTGATGTCATTTGCAGGAACATGGAGACGATTTGAGTATATTGGCAAGTCCTCAGTTGGTGCTCTCATATACGACGATTACGGACATCATCCCACAGAGATAGAAGCAGTCCTTTCGACTGCTCGAGAAGCATTTGGTCCTAAAAAGATATACGTCGTCTTCCATCCTCACCTCTACTCACGAACCAAGCTTCTCCTTCATGACTTTGCTCGCTCGCTTGCAAGGGAAGGGATGGAAGTACTCATTCCTCCTATTTACCCAGCCCGCGAAGCTCATGACCCGTCCATCTCATCGGAAATCTTGGCAACAGAAATACAAAAAGAAGGTGGAATCGCCAAAACATTCAAAGATTTTGCAGAAATTGAGGCTTACCTGACAAGTATTTTGAAGGAATCGGATGTTCTTTTAACTTTGGGAGCAGGAGAATCCAACAAAGTCGCTTACACCCTTGCAGGAGCTAATCAATAGGACAATCTAGTTGCCATAATGTCAAATGAGTCCTCCAAAATACCTTGATAAATAAGGCTTTTTTGGCTTGACATGCAAATAATACGTTGTCTAACTATTGACAGGAAAGTCGAAGTATGCTATTGTTATTACAGCTCCAAGTTATATGGAGTTTTTTATTTTCTAAGCCCCGAGAGGGGATTTTGAATAAAAGATCCTACCACCGCGTTTTGCAGAGCGAAACTGCTTATTATGAAAAACACAAAGAATAAACTTGTTCTCAACTCTCTTATCATATTACCAATGTTCGCATCGCTCACAGGAAGTCCTGTGTCTATGCTTTCTCTAGCAACAGACAATACTACTACTCCCTCGTTTGTTGAATCAATATCAGCTGAGGAAACTGCTCGACTAGAGAAGGCAACCAAAATTGATGCATATTTCGGCTCGTTCGATTCTCCGCTTGAAGGCTACGGAATGAAATTCGTCCTTGAAGCAGAGAAGAACAATCTCCCGTGGACTCTAGGTCCCGCTCTCGCGATGCGCGAATCAACAGCTGGACTTCATCCGTGTTCTGACGGAGTGAACGTCTTCGGGTGGGGATCGTGTCGCATTCATTTCACAACATACGACCAAGCGATCGAAACAGTGCTTCGCAATATTGGTGGCAACAATCCTCGCACAGCTTCGTACTACAAAGGAAAGAGTATTGACGGCATCCTCGATGCGTACAATCCTCCTTCAGTCGTCGCGCAGTACAAAGCGCAGGTCAAAGCCATCATGGCAACGATCGAACATTTCGACGCTTAATTAAATATTGATAAAAAAAACCCCTGCCGAAAGGTAGGGGTTTTTGTGAGATTAGAAGTATTATTAGTCTCCACCGAGCTCGTGCGCATGCTTTGCTGCATCAGCAAAGAGTTCTGGATCTAAGGTGTGATTGCCGTCGTCACGAAAATACTTTTTGAAAAAGTCTTGTCTCTCCTCTGCTGAAAGATGATCCTTTTTGAAAATATCCTCGATACGTTGACGCTCGAGAGCTTCTACTTTCTTCGATATATGCTTTTTGTTGTTCTCTATTGAGATATGCCGGTGAAATGCCGACGGTTGGATGCCGGAAGCATATGCCTTCCAAATCATGTAGAGAGCGAAGATGTAGATACAGCCTGACGGCTTGGTTATCTTCTCAAGTTTAAAGGAGAATTCAAAAATGAATTCGCCCAATCTGTTTTGCGACAAAATACTACAATTTCCATAGCGGATGTGATGGAATTGTTCGTACTCAAATAGCGAGCATATCGCATCCGTGACTTTGAAATGCGACGTAACGTCTGCTTCGAGTATTTTGAATTCGTTCTCAAACCCCTTCTTCAGTTCAAAGTATTTTGCATTAATTGCTCGGTTCCATGCTGGAACCAAATTGAGCTCATTTTCGAGCAAGTAGTCCCTTTTTTCGGTTGCCATGTCGATGAGTTTTGGTTCAAATCTAGCCAACCAGAAAGGGGGAGGGAGGTCAATATCAGCCCATAAAATAAGGGTTTGTAAAGGACTGGACAAAGATAGATAAGTATGCTATAATCGACGCAATTCCCTATATTCAAACAAATTCAGTCAAAATTTAAAAAAAAAAGATATGAGAAACCTAACGATTCTTTTCCTGGCAACCTTAGGTTTGACCAGTTGCAAAACCACCGACATGACTTTACGCAAAGTCATGGGTGATGAGAAAAAAGAAGGTCTCAGGGCTGAGACTCTAAACAGTGCCCAGTATTTCCTCGAGGGCCAGATCTACCTCGAGTGGACGGAGACAATAAACATCCAAAATGTGGAAAACGGCAAGATTACCGTTATTGATTCCACATTCAAGGTGAGAATCCCAAATGGGACCAAGGGAGAGTTGGTTGAGAAAATCAACGATCCCGTAAAAGGAACAACGATATACAAGATATCGTTTTCCAAGGACCACCCCGAGCGTTTCATCAGATTTACTGCTGATGAAAAACGCCAAGGTCGGTACTACCCAATGGCCATGAAATGGCATGGAAGTGTGGGGAAGATCCAGTACGGATCTTCTGACGCATTTATGACTGGAAAAGAGTCATACTTGAAATTTGACTACAAAAAGAAGGAATTAGTAGATGTCACCACCGAGAAGGGAAGGGACGTCAAGGGAAAAATTTCGACCAAAACAGGCGAAAGTGGTTCTGAGGAAATCCAAGAAGATGGATCACTCAAGGACCAGTTTGAGGAAAAGTAGTAAATTTTTAAAGATTTATCTATGTTAACGTAAGTTCGGCATTGCGCGATTACTGCATTAACAAATGAATAAATTCTTGTGCCTGTGATATTTAATTATTGCAGGCATTTTTTATTTCTAGGAGCGAGAAGCAGGTGAGTGTGTATTCACAGACACAATGTACGAGTCGAAGTCGTATCAAGGGGTATTTAACCCACATTTTGTTCTTAAGTTCAACACACTTTATTGCCCCAAAACATCCTTTCTGGGGCTTGCCAAACAAGAGAGAGGGTTGTATAATCGCTGTAATATTCAGTTCACACAAACAAAAAAAAAAATGAAATCTTTTGCGGTAGTTACTCTGTTTTTTTGTTTTGCCACTAGTTGTGGATATTACACAAAACAAGAGAAAGAATTTATTAAAGAAACTCAGGCATTGACCAGCTGGTTAATCGCCCAAGGGTATGATGAATTATCGTCAATTATTTCCTCAAACGAGGAACGATACACCAAAACACAAATTTATGAAGATGAAAAGGTGTATATAGAAGTCGTTGCTGTCGTATCATACGAAGATACGATACTCTGTATAAAAGGCTTGAAAAGTGACTCAGAGCCGAAACTTATTTTTGCCAGTATCCAAAGCGATACCGGAGAACTTCATTTCACTAGTGAAGTAAACGGCGTAAAAACTAATGTGGATAAGAAAAGGGCAATGTCTCTGGTTCACATTTTTTACTCCAAAAGAATAAAAATAGAAAAATTTAATAATTCCTGACACGTTGTCAGGATTTTTTGTTGCTTTCAAAAAGTTTGACTCGGGAGTATACTTTCAACGACAAGTTTACATTCAATCTAAACCTTAAAAAATGAAGATAATAAGCCTTTTGATTATTGGGTTGCTTGGTCTAGGGAAACTTTCTGAGCAAAACACTCGTCGTGTAAAAGCGCCGTACACGCCTGTTCGTGTAGTACTGACCACTGACACTATTGTTCCCGGATCGTTTACCGAGCTCATCGTATCACCATTTTATGAGAGCACTATTGTGCTTTGGTCAGGCGATACACTGCAACCATCCTACGGAGACGCATTAGAGCAACCGTTGTACTTCATCCCCGTTGGAAGGAAGGATACAGCTGGTCAGCGCTTTGTTACCATCATTACTATGTGGGATACAGTGTCCGTGCCACTCTACGTCGTACCGATTGCATTTCCATGGGCACCAAAAGCGAATAAGATTATTCCAAAACCAACGACTTATACACAGGATTCGATACGAATGTCAAAGATAAACGATAGTGTGTACGACTTTGATCGAGAGAAAAGAATTCTCTGGAGTGAACCATTTGTGTATCCAGTAAAACAAAAAGTTCCACGGATTACTGCAGTGTATGGGATAGTGCGCGAGCGTTATCCTGACAAAACATATCGCGATCATGCAGGTCTCGATATTGGTGCAAAAGTATCTGGGGTTCCTAGTGACACTATCATAGCCATGAACAGAGGAATTATTAGACACACAGGATTCCATCCGGTTTATGGATTGACTATAGTCATTGATCACGGAGGGTACATCACGACGGCGTATCTACATCTTGATCACTTGCTTATCTCACTCGGGGATACTGTTGAGGTAGGGCAGTCGATAGCTATCATGGGCAAATCCGGTAATGCGACAAATTACTCAATCCACATCACTACCAAAGTGAATGGCGTAGCCATAAATCCACTCTTCCTTATGTTGTGGAGTGAAAAATATTCTACAACTAAAAGGATTGAAGTGCCTGCGCTTCAGCCCATAAAACAAATAGAATATGAAAAATAACAAATCACCCCGGGGCCCATTAGGATCTCAGGATTTTTATTGCAAAAAGAGCCTTATTTTGCTATATTTGCCCTGTTCTTTTCGTACAAAATATTCCCCGGTAGCTCAGCGGTAGAGCAATCGCCTGTTAAGCGATTGGTCGTAGGTTCGATCCCTACCCGGGGAGCCCTTTTTTGAGACTTATTTTATATGGGTTATTTTTGATACCCCTGTAGGGCTTAGAACTTTTAACAATATATATGTTATTATTATTTTATGAGTAACCCACTAGAAATGTTGGAGGTTGTAGATGAGAACGATAATGTTGTAGGTCTTGAAACTCGTGCAAAAGTTCATCAAGATGGGCTCCTTCATCGTGAGATACACATTTGGTTTCTTACCCCTAAAGGAGAAATTATTTTCCAACATAGAGCAAAAGATAAAGACACATACCCAGACAAATTAGATGCCACAGTTGGAGGGCACGTTGAGCCAAAGATGTCATACGAGGAAACTGCGATTAAAGAATGTAAAGAAGAAACTGGTATTGATATAGACCTTTCAAAATTACTCTTTCTTAGAAAAATGAGAAAAAAGAGTTTTGATGAAGTCACAAAATTAACAAATAATACTATCCGTAGTCAATATGCTTATCTTTACAATGGTCCAATATCAGAATTACAAGTAGAAGAAGGAAAAGCTGAAGGATTTGAAGCGTGGAAGATTGACGACCTGCCTAACTTATCCGAAGTTGATAAGAGTAAGTTTATAGGTCTTATTCTTGCAGATGATATGCTTGAGCTGTTTAAAATAGCTAGGCGACATTTTTTAATCTAATTTATGAAAATATATGTACTAGGTAGTAATAGTTTTATGCACAAAATGGTTGAAACAACCGATAATCTTTTATCTATGGGTGTAGATGCTTTTATTCATCCCGATTACAGACAGCTTGTTAAAGGCGAAAGAAAAGAACAAGTTAAACTTTGGGAGTCTGGAGAAAAAGCGAAAGTTAAGATTGATAATGATTATTTTCGTCAACACTATGCTCATATTTTGGAAAGTGATGCGATTTTAATCATAAATGAAATAAAAAATGATATAGAAAATTACATCGGTGGAAATGTTCTTATTGAAATGGGGCAGGCGTATGTAAATAATAAGAAAATATTTTTATTAAATAATATACCTGACAACCTTTCTTATTCAGATGAAATAAGAGCCCTGCAACCAATTTGTCTTAATGGTGATTTGAGTAAAATTATTTCTAAACCACCAAACTCGGAAACACCTCAAAAATCTTTAAAAACTCCAGATCGCTTTTAATCTTAACCCAATTCAGGGTTCTGAACTCGTCCACGATGGGGAGCAGATATAAAAAGCACCCTTTACGGGTGTCTTTTTATATCTGCTCCGTGAGCGAGTGAGATTACTCACTCGCGTGGTAGGGATCGAAAAGCTTTTCCATATTTTTGAAAATATTTATTTGAAAAAATGGAAAAGGT